>JAPUJA010000180.1 GCA_027296525.1 Pseudomonadota bacterium
GGGCTGCGTCTCGGAAGCCGCTCATTGGTCCGAAAGTCGTTCCGGACCGCCCGTGCGGAAAGCCCTGAGGGTGGGGGGCACGCTGGACGGGCTGCCCGCACCGTTGGGCGGTACCGGCCAACCTCAGAGTTCGAAATCCCGCGGGGAGGCTAAGGAGTCTCGAACGGCTTCGAGGTTGGAAGTGGGTGCGGGCGAGGGAAGACCCGCAACCCATGATGAGATACTGGTCAGGGCCTGTGGCTTTTCTATGGCGATTTCCGGTATTTTTTCGCCTTAATTGCCGAGCCCCATCAACATTTCTTGATCTCTTCTATCTTGTGTCGAAACACGGGGTTAATGCGTCAAGTCCCCGGTTGCCTTTTGCTTGGCGCGAATGATTAAATGGCGCTCATGGGACGACCATCCTGGTTGGCGGCTTTCCTTCTCCCGGTCCTGCTCCTGGTGGCTGGGCCCCAGGCGCGCGCGGCCAATTTCGCCGAGGGCGTGGCCGCCTATGACGGTGGTGACTATCAGACGGCGGTCGATATTTGGCGTCCGCTCGCCGATGAGGGTGACGCGAAGGCGCAACTCGCGGTGGCGAGCATCTACCATTTCGGCGAGGGCCTGCCCCAGAACGACCGGCTCGCCGCGATGTATTATCGCGCCGCCGCCGAACAGGGCGAGCGCGTCGCCCAGGTCATTCTGGCGGATTTCTACATGGCCGGCCGGGGTATTCCGCGCGATGTCGTCGGCGCCTATCTCTGGTACGACCAAGCCGCGCGCCAGGGCGACGAGCGGGCCGCGAGCGCGCGCGACGACCTGATCGCGCTCATGACCGGGGCGCAGTTTAACTGGGCCCAAAGCCTTTCCGAAAATTGGGAACCCATCCCCGGCTTCATACCGACGGCCACCTGCAGCTGCTCGCTCCGCAAGGCGAGCCGCTGGCGCGACTTTGACTTCCCGGAAGACTGGGAATTCCCGGAGGACCAGCCGAAGGCCGCCGAAACACCCTGAGGCACGCGAGGGGACCGGCCTCATGAGCCGGTCTTCCCCCGGCAGGTTGCCGTCCTGAAAGGGAGGGCGCCTAGCCTTTCTTCCTGGCGAGCAGGACGAGATATTCGAGGGCGATACTCGCCCCGGCGAGCGCGGTGATTTCACCGCTGTCGTAGATCGGCGCGACCTCGACCAGATCCATGCCGACGAAATCGATCGCACCAAGGCCGCGCATGAGGCTGAGCGCCTGGGCCGTCGACAAGCCCCCGCAGACGGGCGTGCCCGTGCCCGGCGCGAAGCTCGGATCGAGGCAGTCGATGTCGAAGGTGAGATAGGCCTTGCTCCCGCCGACGATACGCTCGATCTCGGAAAGCGCGGCGCCCGTGCCGTTCTCATGCACCCAATCGGCCCCGAGGATCGTGAACCCGTGGGTTTCGTCGTTATGGGTGCGGATGCCGAGCTGAACCGAGCGCGCGGGATCGATGAGTCCTTCCTCGGCCGCGTGGAAGAACATCGTCCCGTGATCGACCCGCTTGCCGTCTTCACGCCAGCTGTCCGGATGGGCGTCGAAGTGAACGAGCGCGAGCGGTCCATGTTTGGCGCAATGGGCGCGAAGCAGCGGATAGCTGACGAAGTGATCGCCCCCAAGACTCAAGAGTGACGCGCCCGCCTCGATGATCGTCTTCGCGTGAGCCTCGATCGCCTCGACGATCCCGTCGGGCCTGCCGAAATCGAAATAGCAGTCGCCATAGTCGATCACGGCCAAACGTTCGAACGGGTCCAGACCTGTCGGCCAGCACGCTCCTCTCCAGGCAAGGTTAACTGAGGCCGCCCGGATGCCGGCGGGTCCGAAACGGGCGCCCGGGCGATTGCTCGTCGCGAGATCGAGCGGCAGGCCGGTGACGGCGACATCGACGCCGTCGAGCTCGTGCGTGTACTTGCGGCGCATGAAGCTGAGCGCGCCGGCATAGCTCGGTTCCTCCCGGATGCCGTAAAGGCTGGTCGCCGTGAAGGCGTGATCCGTTCGCGAATCGGACATGCTCGACCCTCTGTGAACCAACGGCACAATATCGCCGCCGGACCGCCGTTCAAGCGGTTTCCTGCGAACGAGTACTCGAAGAGAGTCGCTTCACGCCTCGGAAAAGTGGCGCGCCCGAAGGGAGTCGAACCCCCAACCTCCAGATCCGTAGTCTGGCGCTCTATCCAATTGAGCTACGGGCGCAAGGGAGAAATTCCGGTTTTCGGAGCGAGTTCCATGCTCACTCGAGGATGCCGGAACCTACTCAAATCCCTGGTAGGTGGCAAGGCCACCCGGTTCGGTCCGCCCCGACGACGCCGCCCGGGCGGCGGCGCGGCCAGGAAGTGCGCCATTCTCCTGGCCTTCCGGGAAAAGCGGCTTGTGGCGGCGAAACCCTTTGAGTACACTGCCGCACTCCAGGGAGGCGGCAAGACGGTCGAAATTTCCCGTCGTTTCGATATTTTGTGTAGCTTGTCTTCGTCGAGAAAACACCGGGGGGACAAACGGGACATGGCGCGCTACCGTTGGGTTGCGACGGCATTGGTCGGAGCGCTGCTGGTTGGCGGCTGCTCCACCATCGAGGATATTTTTCCGGGGCTCGCCGACGAGGATGAGCCCGTCGTCTACACCGAATCGATCCCGCCGGGCCCCTCGGAAAGCTACACGAGCCCGACGGTTTCGCCTGGAACCACCTACGCCGAGACGCCCACCTACACCCAGCCCGTTACCTATGCGGGCGAACCGACGGTTCCGATGGGCACGCCCACGGGCACCTTCGTCGGCCAAAAGGTGCAGGAGATCCTCCACGGGCTCAATTCGCTCAAATCGACGATCGCCACCCGTCGGAATCATTACCAGCAGCAACGCGACATCTCGCGCCGGGATTCGCAGGCCTATTACGCCACGATCGCGGCGATCAACGCCCGCCTGCAGCTCGGCACGACACCCGGAAACCCGGTGCTCATCAGCCAATGGAACGCGGCCCAGAGCGAGCTCGACCGGGTCATGGCGGACATCGCCACGCTCAATACGCTCAGCAATCAGGTCGCCTCCGACTCGGCGATAGCCGCCTTTCTCTGGGAGTCGGTCAACGCGGCCTACGGGCTGCAAGGCGCGATCGACGAGGATCATCGTCAGCTCGCCGTCATCGAGGACGAGATCAACCGCACAGTCGTCTCGATCGATCGCCTGCTCAACGGCGTGAACGGGACGATCCGCCGCTACACCAATTACATCAACAACGAACGGCACAATCTCACGACGCTCTCGGTGGCGATCAAGAACGGCGAATATTTAGGCGCGAGCCTGTCGAACCGGGCATACGCCGCGGCCTACATACCGCCCGGAACGACGGCTCTGCTCGAATCGCCCCGCTTGGTGCTCGACGGGCGCCCGGCCCTCGTGATCATCCGCTTCGATCGACCCGACGTCGAATTCGAGAACGCGCTCTATAACGCGGTTTCGCGCGCGCTCGATCAACGTCCCGCGAGCAGCTTCGACATCGTCGCCGTGGCGCCCGCGCTCGGCAACCCGGCGGAGATCGCGCTCGGGGCGAATGCCGCCAAGCGGAACGCCCAAAAGGTCCTGCAGGTCTTGAGCGAGATGGGGCTGCCGAGCAGCCGGGTCAACCTCTCCTCGATCACCAGCCCGGACGCATTGACCAACGAAGTCCACGTCTACGTCCGCTGACCCGACGACTCGCCGCCGCGCCGCCTTCTCGGGCGGCCATCGGCAAGGCGCGCAGCTCCCGGCGTCCCCGCGAGCCCACCCGAAGCGGCGAAGGACGTATCCACACCCCATGATCGGCTTCCTGCGGAACGCGATGGCCGCGGCCGCCCTCATCGCCCTCCTGCTCCCCGGGGCAACGGTGGCGGGCGGTGGCGAGGGCTCCGCCGATCGCCTGATGGTCGCGGCCGCCGACGAGCGGGCGGTCGAAGCCGGGCTCGAGCTCCTGCGGCGCGGCGGCAACGCGGTGGACGCGGCCGTCGCCGTGCAACTCGTGCTCAACCTGGTGGAGCCGCAGAATTCCGGCATCGGCGGCGGCGCCTTCATGCTTTTCTACGACGCCAAGGCCAAGAGCGTGGTTTCCTACGACGGCCGTGAAACGGCGCCCGCAGCGGCCGAGGGCGATCTCTTCCTCGAGGCCGACGGGACGCCGATGGCGTTTCTCGATGCCCTGGTGGGCGGGCGGGGCGTCGGCGTGCCCGGAACGCTCCGCCTGCTCGAGCGCGCGCATCGCGAGCAGGGCCGCCTCCCCTGGACCGATCTGTTCGCTCCGGCGATCGCCTTGGCCGAGGACGGGTTCGCGATCTCACCCGGGCTCGCCCGGTCGATCGCGAGGGCGCCGGAACTCGATCGCTACGGCCCCGCGCGCGGCTATTTCTTCGACCCGGAAGGCCGTCCCAAGGAAGCGGGCACGCGCCTCGTCAACGGCGCCTTCGCGACCACCCTCCGCCGGCTGGCCGCACAAGGAGCGGACGCCTTCTACCGGGGTGCGATCGCCGCCGAGATCGCCGCCACGGTGCAGGGCGCGGCGGGCAATCCGGGCCTGATCACCGAAGCCGACATCGCGGCTTATGAGGCGAAACGCCGCGAGCCGGTATGCGCCGCCTATCGGGTGTGGACGGTATGCGGCATGGGCCCGCCGACATCGGGCGGTCTCACGACCCTCCAGATTCTCGGCATTCTTGAAAACTTCGAGCTCGCGCGCCTCGCCCCGGGCTCGCTCGAGGCGGTGCATCTGATCTCCGAAGCGAGCCGCCTGGCTTACGCCGATCGCGCCCGCTACATGGCCGATTCGGATTTCGTTTTGGTGCCCACGGAGGGACTCATCGACAAGACCTATCTGGCCGAGCGCGCGGCCCTCATCGGGATGGATAGGCGTATCGAATCGGTTGCGCCCGGCGATCCTCTCGGAGCCACCACCATCACCCGCGCGAGCTTCGAGCCGCTCGAGGCCATCTCCACGAGTCATTTCTCGATCGTCGACGCCGAGGGCAACGCGGTCGCGATGACGAGCAGCATCGAGCAAGCCTTCGGCTCGCGCCTGATGGTGCAGGGCTTCCTCCTCAATCAACAGCTCACGGATTTTTCTTTTCGCCCCGAGGTCGACGGCGTTCCGGTCGCCAACCGCGTCGAGGGCGGCAAACGTCCGCGCTCGTCCATGGCGCCAACGCTCGTGTTCGACGCCAACGGGGACCTCTTTCTCGTGGTCGGCTCGCCCGGCGGGCCGCTGATCATCGGCTATGTCGTTCAGACTCTCGTCGCGGTGCTCGATTGGGGCCTCGACATCCAAGCGGCGATCGCCCTTCCTCGGCATGTCGACTGGAGCGGTCCCATCGTGCTCGAGAAGAACAGCCCGCTCGAAGAGCTCGCGCCCGGCCTTCGATCGCTCGGCCACGACGTCAAATTCAGCGAGTTTCACAGCGGGCTTCACGGCATCATGGTGACGCCGGAGGGGCTGATCGGCGGCGCCGATCCGCGAAAAGAAGGCGTCGCCCGCGGCGACTGACCGGCGCCGGGCGAGCGTCACGCTCCCGGCACATCCGAAGACGGCCTTTTCGACCGACTCGACGGCCGGGATCGGCCGCGAGCGGCCTCAGAAATCGAGAATCGAGCTGTAGGCGAGCACGCCGATCAACGCGATGGTCAAGAAGGTCGTCGCACAGAAACCGCTGAAGACAATGTTACCGGGCGTCCAGAACGGATAATGGGTGCGGTCATTCTTGCGTCGAGCCGGGCGCCGCCGTTCGGGCGCCGCGGCGATGTTGACATAGAAACGCCAGAAGACGAGCGGGACGCTCAGCCGAATATCGATCGTCGGATTGTTTTTCGTACGCTCGGACAGACGCTCGAGCGTCTTCGCGACCGCCTCGGGCCTGTCCCCTTCCGGGACCCCCGGGGACAACCGATCGCCGACATACGCTTCACCTGTGGCCATGAGCTCCACCCCATTGCAAGCTTGGCTTCACCAAACGTCATGAGAGGCTAGCGCCCCGGAAATTAACGGATCGTTAACGTAAACAAGAGGTTTACGCGCTCGTGGGCAGGGTGATCCGAAACAGGCTGCCGTCCGCGCCTGTACGGATGAGTTCGATCGCGCCGTCATGGGCGCGCACGAGGTCGGAGGCGATCGCGAGCCCGAGCCCCGTGCCCCCCTCCCGGCCCACCCCGGCGAAGGGTTCGAACAGATGGGCGCGGGCGCGTTCCGGGATGCCTGAGCCGGTATCCGCGACCTCGATGATCACGGCCTTTTCCGTCGGCCGGGCCGAAATCGTCACGCGTTTTTCCGGGCGCTCGCTTGCGACCACGGCCTCCATGGCGTTACGCCCGAGATTGAGAAGCACCCGGAAGAGCTGGTCGCGATCGACATGGAGCGCACAATCCGCGGGCACCTCGTTCGACCAGGCGACGGCGCCGGCAGCAGGCAGGTCGAGCTCTCCCGCGACGTCGTCGACCAGCGGGCGAAGCGGGAATCGGGTGCGCCGCAGCCTGGGTTCCTCGGCACGCGCAAAGGTGAGCGTCTCGCCACAGAGCGAGACGGCCCGCTCGATCACGCGCATGAGCGTCGGGGTCACCTTCTTGACCTCGGGCTCGTCGATCCGCGCGATGCGATCGGAGACCAGGAGCGCGGTGGAGAGGATGTTCTTGAGATCGTGATTGATCTTGCTGACCGCCGTGCCGAGCGCCGCGAGACGCGTCTTCTGATGGAGGGCCTGGCGCAATCCGTCCTGAAGGACCGCGAGTTCGCGTTGCGCCACGCCGATTTCGTCGCGCCGCCCGCTCGGCGTGATGACATTCGCAGCGTCCTCGGGCGCGCCGCGGAAGACCACCATGCTGTCGGTGATGCGCCGCATGGGACGCACCATGAGGAGGTGCAGGCTCAAGAAAACGAGCCCCGCGGTCATGAGCGAGAGCACGATGGAGAGGGTCAGAATTCGCCGGGAGTAGTCCACCATCCCCAGATACATGTGCCTTTCCGACATCACGATCTCGAGCGTCATGTCCGGCTCCGCTTCGGGCCCGGCGGTCAGCACGCGAATATGGCGACTTCCCTTGTGCCAGAGGGCCCGAAAGGCCGAGCCGATGAGGCCGACGGGCTCGGCCTCGCGAAGATCGAAGGTCGCGTCCACGCGGGGCGGCATGTCCGGGCTCAGCATGATCGTCTTGCGGTCCGGGCGGTGCAGAACCACCGCCTCGACCCGGGCCTGGGCGAGCAGCCGTTCACGGAGCTTGGGGCTCACCATGTAGTCAGGCGACGCCTCGACGGCGAGCGCCGCCAGACGCCCGGCGTCGATCCGCTCCTGGAGATAGACGAGTCGGTAGCGGGCGATGGAGGGCACGTAGATCAGCACCTCGCCCAGCATGATGAAGGCGATGGTGAGCAGGAGGAGACGGGCCGACAGGCTCCGTATGAGCGGCGGCTTGAGACTCTCGGCGTTCGCCATGGCCTTAAACTAAATCATTCGGCGCGCTATCCAAAACGGGGGCTTGCCAGAAACTGGCGTGACGGCCTAGCCGAGCCGAGCGAGAAGACGCACGATCCTCGCCGTCCGTTTGCTGAAGAGGGCCGGGGTGTAGAAACTCCCCGCCACCCGCTTGTTCACTTCGCCGTAGGTCGGGTAAGGCGCGATCATGTTGGCGATCGCGATGGCCTTGAGCCGGCGGGCGATCGCGAGTCCCCAGGGCTGGATGAGCTCGCCCGCCCGCGCGCCCAAGATCGTCGCGCCGAGAATCCGGCCTCTTTTCGTCGTCACCAGCTTGACGAGCCCGTCCGTTTGCCGCTCGGCCACCGCGCGGTCGTTCTCGTTGAAAGCCCATCGAAGGATTCGGACCCCCGCGCCCAAACGCTCGCGCGCCTCGTCGGCCTTCAAACCCACATGGGCAAGCTCCGGATCGGTATAGGTGACCCAGGGAAGCGCGCCGTAATCGACCCGTGCGGGCAGACGGAAAAGCGCGTTCCGGATGACGATTCCGGCGTGATAGCCGGCCACATGGGTCAAGCGGTAGGGGCCGACCGCATCGCCGATCGCATAGATGCGCCGGTTCGAGGTCTTGAGGCGGCGATCGACCTTGATGCCCCTCTCGTCGGCCGAAACCCCGGCGCGCTCGAGATCGAGACCCTCGATGTTGGCGCGCCGGCCGGCGGCCACGAGCAAATGTGAGCCCTCGATCCGGTGCCTCTCGCCATCGCGCGCGAACTCGACGGCGATCCCCGATCCATGGCCTTCGACCCGGCTCACCCGGACCCCCTCCTCCACGACCACCCCCTCCGCCTTGAGCCTCTCGGCCAGAAGCCGGGCGAGCTCGGGATCGTCTCGGGAGAGCAGGCGGTTCGCCTCGAGCAAGGTGACCGTCGCGCCGAGCCGGCGGTAGGCCTGGCCGAGCTCGACGCCGATCGGCCCCGCGCCGATGACAATCAGATGTCCGGGCTCGATGCGCGAATCGAATATGTCCTCGTTGGTGTAGAAGGAGACGCGCTCCAGCCCCTCGATCGGCGGCAGAGCGGGGCGCGAGCCGGTGGCGAGCACGAAGCGGCGCGCACGCACCTTGATACCGTCCGCCTCGACCGCATCGGGGCCGGTGAAGCGCGCCGGAGCCTGGATCACCCTCACCCCAAGGCCTTCATAGCGCTCAGGCGAATCCTGGGGCGCGATCTCGGCGATCACGCTATGCACATGGTCATAGACCTTGGCGAGATCGATCGCGGGCTCGCTCGCGTCGAGGCCGAAGCGGGCGGCGGAGCGCCGCGCGTGCGCCTCATGGGCGGCGGCGAGCAGCGCCTTCGAGGGCACGCAGCCGCTATTGAGGCACTCGCCTCCCATGCGGCCCTTTTCGATCAGAACGACCGAGGCGCCCATTTGGCTCGCGCCGGCGGCCACCGAGAGCCCGGCGGAACCGGCACCGATCACACAGAGGTCGGGCAAGAGTTCCTGCGCCATGATGTGTTCTTCGCGTTACGGAGCGCGGCTTTTGCGCGCCTTGATCTTCTTATAGACGATCGGAAGCAGGGAGAGAACGGCGAGACCGATGAAGGCGCCGATGACCTGGGGCGTAAGCACCGAACGCGCGCTGAACTCCTCGCCTGCGGCCAATATGCTGCCCAGCCCTTCGCCGGCCAGCGAATAGACGAAGGTGCCCGGAATGATGCCCAGGAAGGTGCCGATCACGAAGATCCGCGGGCGAACCCCGAGGAAGGCGGGAACCAGATTGACCACGAAGAAGGGGAAAAGCGGGATGAGGCGGAGCACCAGCATGTAGCTCAGCGCGTTGGCGCGAAAGCCTTCTTCCATTTTCTTGAGCGCCCCGCCCGTGCGCGCGCGCAGTTGATCGCCGAGCGAGGTCTTGGCGATCAGGAAAACCACCGTGGCCCCGATCGTGGCCCCGATCACCGTGTAAGCCGTTGCGACCACCGCGCCGAACAGAAAGGCGCCCACGAGCGTGAGCAAAGTGGCCGTGGGAAGCGAAAGGGCGGTGCTCGCGACATAGAGGCCGATATAGACAAGCGCGGCCCAAACGGCGTGCTCGGACACGAAATCAACCAAGAGTTCGCGGTTGGCCCGGAGCGTCTCGAACGTGAAGTAGCGATCGAGGTCGAGCGCAAAGAAGAGCGCCGCGCCGATCGCCAGGAGGGCGAGAGGCCAGAGGCGCTTAACCGAAAACTTTTGGCTCTGTACGTTGGTACGGTTCATCACAGCGGGCCGCCTGAACGCGGCAACACGAGCAGAAATCACCGTGCCCTCATGGGCCCGGGAGTGGCGCCGCCTATAGAATTATATCCCGAGGGCGATGGGAACAGCAGATAACCACATCGTTATCATTGGTGAACCATCCGTGATCGGCAAATCCTCGCCCAGGCGGCCAGGATTGACTTCCGATCCCCGACCTTTTATACAGCCCGCCGGGTGCTTGGTCGGCCTCTTTGGACGGAGTCGCGGTCGTGAAACGCACATATCAACCGAGCGTCGTCGTTCGCAAGCGCCGCCATGGCTTCCGTTCTCGGATGGCCACGGTCGGCGGCCGCCGGGTCCTGTCGCGACGACGGGCCAAAGGGCGAAAGCGCCTCTCGGCCTAACGCGATGGTGTGCCCGGTCGCGACATTGAAGCGGCGGGCGGAGTTCCTACGGATCGCGCAGGGCTGCCGAAAATGGGCGGTTCCCGGATTGGTCTTGCAGGCACTTCCGACCAATTTCGGCAAGGGGGAAGCGTTGCGAAGCGCCGAGGGGAGGATCCGTGTCGGGTTCACGGTCAGCCGCAAGGTCGGCACGGCGGTCGAGCGCAATCGGGCGAGGCGGAGACTGCGCGCCGTGGCCAATCGGGTCATGCCACAGCGCGCCAAACAGGGTTATGATTACGTGCTGATTGGGCGTCGAGGGACTCTGACCCGTCCGTTCAACGACCTCGTTACCGATCTCGAAACCGCGCTCAAACGGGTCGAGGCCTATACGACCCAAGGGGAAGGCGAATCAGGCGGCAAATGAATCCGATCGTCCTCCTCCTGCGTGCGCTGGTACGGGGCTACCAGCTGTTCCTCTCGCCGCTCCTGATGCCGAGCTGCCGGTTTCGCCCGACCTGTTCCGACTACGCAGCCGAAGCGTTGTCACGCCATGGCACGGTTGCGGGTCTGTGGCTCGCGACGCGCCGCCTTCTGCGCTGCCATCCCTGGGGGGAGTCGGGCTATGACCCGGTCCCGGAATCGCCCGGCCCATCGCTCCGGCGATCGACGCGGCCCCGCTGAGCGGACCGCGGGAGCCCCGAAAAGACACGAGCCATGACCGATCAGTCGCGCAACCTCATCATCGCGGTCGTGCTTGGCATCATCATCGTTTTCGGCTCGCAGTACCTCTTTGCGCCCGGGCGCCAGCAGAAGCCGCCGCCCGCCGAAGAAACCCTCGCCGGGATGCCCGCCGAAACGGCGCCGGCGCCCGAGGCCTTCGTCCCGGTAACCCGCGAAGAGGCGCTCGCGCCCGGCCAGCGCATTCCGATCGAAAGCCCGGCGCTCCAAGGATCGATCAATCTCACCGGCGCACGGATCGACGACGTGCAGCTTCGGCGCTATCACTTGAGCCCGGATCCCGAGAGCCCCGAGATCACGCTGCTCTGGCCGTCGGGGACGCGCGATGCCTTCTTCGCCGAGTTCGGCTGGCTCGCTCAGGATGCGGCCGTCAAGCTCCCCGATTCGAGCAGCGTCTGGCAGGCCGACGGCAAGCGATTGACGCCCGAGGCGCCGCTTACGCTGACCTGGGATAACGAGGAAGGCCTGCGCTTTTCGCAGACATTCAACGTCGACAATGACTACCTCTTCACGGTGACGCGCCGGGTCGAAAACCACGGCTTCAGCGGCGTGTCGCTTTGGCCCTACGGCCTGATCTCGCGCGTCGGCGAAGGCGATCCCATCGAGCTCAAATTTTCGGGTTATCTGGTGCATATCGGAGCGGCCGGCGTCATCGAGGGCACGCTCGAAGAGATCGACTATGACGACCTGCGCGAGGACGGCCGGCAATCCTTCGAGACGACCGGCGGCTGGGCGGGATTTACCGACAAATATTGGCTCGTCGCCCTGGCCCCGGATCAGGCGGAGAACGTCGAGGTCTCGTTCTCCGCGACCAAGCGCGGCGAATCCAACAAATATCAGGTCGACATGCGCGGATCGGCTCAGAGCCTCGCGCCGGGCGGAAAAATCGAGGTGACCGAATATCTTCTCGCCGGCGCCAAGAAGGTCACGCTCTTCGACGACTACGAAGAAATCTACGGAATTTCGAACCTCGATGGGCTCGTCTTCAAGTTTCTCTGGTTCATGGCGAAGCCGCTGTTCTATGCCCTCAATTTCTTCCACGAGCTGTGGGGCAACTTCGGCCTTGCCATCCTCTCGCTCACGGTCTGCGTGCGGCTCCTGCTCTTTCCACTCGCGAACAAGTCCTACACGGCGATGAGCAAGATGAAGCAGCTCGGGCCTCAGGTGACCAAGCTGCGCGAACGCCACAAGGACGACAAGTCGAGGCTGAACCAGGAGATGATGGCGCTCTACAAGCGCGAGAAGGTCAATCCGATGGCGGGATGTCTGCCCATTCTGCTGCAGATCCCGGTGTTCTTCGCGCTCTACAGCGTGCTCTTCGTCTCGATCGACATGCGCCACGCACCCTTCTTCGGCTGGATCCGCGATCTGTCGGCGCCCGACCCTTACTCGGTCTTCAACCTGTTCGGTCTGATTCCGATCGACCTGCCACAGTTCCTCATGATCGGCCCCTGGCCCCTGATGATGGGATTCACCATGTGGCTCCAGTTCAAACTCAATCCGACGCCGCCGGAGCCGATCCAGGCCAAGATCATGATGTTCCTGCCGATCATCTTCACCTTCATCCTGGCGAGTTTCCCGGCGGGCCTCGTGATCTACTGGACCTGGAACAACTGCCTTTCGATCGCCCAACAGTGGATTATCATGCGGCGTATGGGGGTGAAAATTGGCACAGGCGGAAAGACCTGAGCCTGCGCCGGGCGAACATTTCGACGACGATCAGCTCGAACGGGCCCGCCGGCTCTTCGCGCAAGTTTGCCGATTCGTCACGGCCGCTGTCTCGCCCGAATCGCTTCCGCCGAGCGATCTGCCCGAGGCCGCCTTTGCGGGCCGTTCGAATGTCGGCAAGTCGAGTCTGATCAACGCGCTTACTGGCCGTAAAACCTTGGCGCGCACCTCGCGCACGCCGGGACGCACCCAGCAGATCAACTTCTTTTCCCTGGGCGAGCGCCTCATGCTCGTGGACCTGCCGGGATACGGCTACGCCCGCGCCTCCAAGACCAAGGTCGCCGCCTGGACGCGGCTCACGCAATCCTATCTCTACGGACGCTCGAACTTACGCCGCGTGCTGCTGTTGGTGGATGCGCGTCACGGCCTCAAGGAAAACGACCGGCGCTCGATGGCGTTGCTCGACGAAGCCGGGGTCTCCTACCAGATCGTGTTGACCAAGCTCGACAAGCTTTCGCCCGCCGCGCGGGCCTCGCGTATCGACGCTCTCGCCGCAGAACTCAGGGCCCATCCGGCGGCCTACCCCGAGATCGCCGCCACGAGCGCCGAGACCGGCGAGGGCATCGCGCATCTGAAGGCCGTCTTGGCCGCGCTCGCGCGTGACGCGTGCTAGAAGTGTCGCAGCGAATCGATTAGAGTGCCCCGATGACTCCCAGAAAGATAAGCGACACCAAACACTTGCTCCGGACGGCGGAGACCCTTTCCGAAGCCGTTCCCTTTATCAAGCGATTCGCGGGGAGCAACTTCGTGATCAAATATGGCGGCGCCGCCATGGGCGATGCGACGCTCGCGGCGAAATTCGCCCGCGACGTCGTGCTGCTCAAGCAGGTCGGCATCAACCCTGTCGTCGTGCATGGCGGCGGGCCGCAGATCGGCCAGATGCTCGAGCGGCTCAAGATCAAGAGCTCTTTTGTCGATGGGCTGCGCATCACCGATCGGGAGACCGTCGATATCGTCGAGATGGTTCTCTCCGGCTCAATCAACAAACAGATCGTGAGCGCGATCAACGATGCGGGCGGACGCGCCGTCGGCATATCGGGCAAAGACGGCGGCTTGATCCAAGCCCACAAGGTGGAGCGGCGGCAGAGCCTGTCGGATTCAAACATCGAAAAGGTGCTCGATCTCGGCTTCGTCGGCCAGCCGGATGCGATTGACGCCGAAGTGCTCGACGTCTTCAACGAGTCGAAGATCATCCCTGTGGTGGCGCCCATTGGCCGGGGCGCTGACGGCGAAACCTACAACATCAACGCGGATACGGCCGCGGGTGCGATCGCCTCGGCGATCGGCGCACGCAAACTCGTCATGCTGACCGACGTGGCCGGCGTGTTGGATGCGGATGGAAATTTGGTGAGCGAAATGACGCTCAGCGAGGCGCGCGAGCGCCTGGCGGACGGCAGCGTCACCGGAGGGATGATCCCCAAGCTCGAGACCTGCCTCGAGGCGATCGAACATTCGGTCGAGGCGGCCCATATCCTCGACGGGCGCATCCCCCATGTTCTGCTGCTCGAGATCTTTACGGTGCGTGGCGCCGGCACCAAGATCGTGTCCGCCTGACACCGCGCGGACGGGTTCAGCCGATCCGAACGACGCCTAGCGGGTCTTCGAGTAGAAGTCGGTGAAGAATTCGAGTTGACGCTCGAGTTCGGCCTCCGGGAAGGGATAATCCACCCCGTCCCTCGGATTGAGCACCCTGGTGTGCGAAATCCGCGCCCCGCGCAGCTGAAGCTGGAGCGCGGTCCGCATCCTGAAACCAGCTTTCCAGGCGAGCGCGGTGACGACCCTGGGGTTTTGCGAATCCATCATGCGCTGCACCATGTCGCCGGAATAGTGGGTCTTGCCCACCAGCGCACGCAGCATGAAGTCGCGGTCATTCCCAGAAAGGGCCGTCAAGAACCTGTCGTCGTCGATGCCGGCGGCATCGAAGTTCTCATCGCGCGGCTTTTTCTTCCGGCTCTTTCCTGTCTTCCTCTTCTTCTCCTTTTTCTCCTTCTTTTGGGGGCCGAGCCGCTCGCCCACGGCCTTCGCAACCTTGCGTGAGGTATCGGCGTCGAGCTTGTGGCGAGCCTCCAATTTGGTGAGCAGCGACGCAGTGACGAACTGGGTGATCCGCTGCACGGCCGTCTGCGAGAGATGGGGGCGATCGACGAGGGGCGAATGCCACGAAGGTTTCTGTGGCGCCTGTTCGATGATCTGATCGAGAGTTTCTTCGCGGATCTGCGCGCTCGAATTGGCGAGCAGGGTCGCCACCGCGGTCTCGTCTTGGGTGTGCACGATGGCATCGGCGACCGGCGCGCGCACGCCGTCACGCTTCGAAATAGCGCTCAGTGCCCCGCGCACGGGCTCGCTCTCGATGATCTCGAGCAAATCCTCGTCGGTGAGCAGCGGTGAGTACTGCAGCACGGGGCCGCAGACCGCGGTTTCGGCGTCACGGGCCAGACGGTTGATCAGCTCCTCGGGGATCGTGTCGAGATGTTTGACCTCTTCCGCGACGATTTGACGAACCTGGGTGAGTTGATCCCGGGCCATGCGGTCGAGGATTTCGAACGTCAGCTTTTCGACCTGCGAGCGCTGTTCACGACTGAGCTGTGGCGCGAGCCGCGTGATCTTGCGTGCCAAATTGCAGCGCGCCTCGTCATCGGGATCCTCCACCAACAGCATGTCCGCGTGGCGTGGCGTCGATTCATTGACGGCGATCGCGCGACGCACCTCGGGCGCCTCGTCCTCGGCGAGGAAATAGAGGACTTCGGGACGAATGTCGCTCCGCTCCGCAAGCTCGCGCCGGACCGCCGAGTCGCCGTCCCGTGCGAGTTGCTTCTGCTCGGCGTAGCTTAGCGCGGCCGGCTCGATGCTCGAGGACATCGGCGCGCTCTCAGCCCCCTTTTGAGTCGGATCAGCCACCCCTTTGCCTCTCATCCTGTGACCCGGCGCCGTTCAGCGATATTACATAGCCGCTTTTCCGCTGCTTCTTTATGTCATACATGGCGTGATCGGCGCGAACGAGCATCTCGTCCAACGTTTCGGGATTGTCGGGATCGAACATCGCGACGCCGACCGAAAGCCCGAGCGGACGATTGGGATCGCCGGAGAATCGCGTAAGCTCCTTGTGAAGCCCGGCCAAGGCCGCCGCTCTCAATTCAGTCTCGGAGATCGTCATCTTATCGAACCAGATGGCGAACTCGTCACCCCCCAGCCGTGCGATGGGATCGTTCAGGCGCGTGTGCTCACGAAGTAAGGATGCCAGCATTTGGAGCGCGGCGTCGCCTTGCTTGTGTCCCAAGTTGTCATTGACCGCCTTGAAATTGTTGAGATCGATGAAAATGAGCGCAGCCCCCTGTCTCCTCCGACAGGCGTTGGCTATATGCAACTCGATCTGCTCGGCGAAAGCCCGGCGATTGAGGAGCCCGGTCAGACTGTCGGTGCGGGAGAGTTTGAGGAGCGTCTCCTGACTCGCGATTTGCTCGATGGCGATTCCCAGCTGCTCGGCGATACCGGCAAGCAAACTTTCATCATCTTCGTTGTAGGCGCCCGCGTCGCCATCACGCGCCACGCAGATCGCACCATTGATGCTTTCCTGATAGCGGGTCGCGCAAACCTTGATCACGAGGTCGGCGACGCGCTCGGGCGGCGACGCTTCGTTCGAGAGGCTCTGGCGCACGATCTCGTGGATATCGCCGGGGTCCACGGAGTCCCGACCGGTCACGTGCTCTGCGGTGCAGGCGACCGTTTCATCGTCGTGGACGCGGTAGATCCAGCAATAGGGCGTGCCGAGCCCTCCGGCGGTCGCGCGGGCCGCGGTGCGCAAGAGCGTCTGCGGCTCGACCTCGTCACGGATCGTGCGGACGATGTCGGAGAGCAATCGTTCGCGGGCCTGGGCGCGCGCCAGCGCGGCGTCGCGCCGGCGCTCCTCGGTGACGTCGCGGCAAACCCCGCGCGCGCCGAGCCACTCGCCGGCCCCGGTGGTGAGCGGCACACAGGACACGACGAGGGTGATCCGCTCGCCGTTCGCGCGCGCGAGCGAAATCTCGACCCGCTCGAGGGGCTCCTGGGCCTCGAACGGCCAGACGGCGTCCCCATCGGCGTCCTCGGGTTGGAACGAACGCGCGGACCGGCCGATCAGCTCGGCCGCCGGCAGGCCGAGAGCGCCACGGGTGGAAACGAAGACGAAGCAGCCCTCGGCGTCGGTCTCCCAGACGAAATCCGTGGAACACTCGACGAGGTCCTTATAGCGGCTGCGCGATTCGACGAGCACATGGCGGAGGTTTTCCTGCAATGTGACGTCCGCACCGACGATCATCACGCCCTCGGATATCCCGTCGTCCCCACCAAACGGCATCACCGTGAGATTGAGACGCACGGCCTTTTCGCCCTCTCCGAGGATGATCCCGCCCGACTGAACCTGGTCGCTCTCGATGGCGCTTGCCACGAGGGCATCGAGCGCGCCGGACCCGCCCGCCTCCAAGAGCTCGGCAACAGACCTACCCGCCTCGTTGGCGCCGAGCGTCCGGCCTCGCCGATCCGCCACGACGACGGGGCCCGGATAGCGCGCGAGCAACGTGCCCGCGAGCGACGACCAGATACCGTCGGCCCCCGCGGGAGCCGTGGATGGTCTTTTCTGGATCGCCGTCTTGGCCATTGCCTTCTCTACCGCCATCTCCGCCGCATCTTGCTTGGATCCCGGGCGAACCGAGCCGGCTTGTCCCCGGGCTTTGCCATACGGCATAAACTCGGAGTGGAGGTATCGGGTTTGCCAAAGAGATGGCCCTGCCCGAAATCGATTCCGACCTCCTGGAGAAGCCGAGCCGTGTCTTCATCTTCGATCATCTCGCCGATGGTCGAGACGCCCAGCTCGCCACACAGCGTCACGATACATTTCAGGAAAGATCGTCCGTATTTGGTGGAAGTCGCTCCGCGCACATGACTGCCATCGATCTTCACGTAGTCGACCCGCAAAGAGCGCAGATATTCGAATGCCGCCGCGCCGGATCCGAAATCGTCGAGGCAGACCATGTGGCCGCGTCCGCGCAGCTTTTGAAGGACAGCGTTGACCCCGGCGAGATCCGCGATTTCGACCGACTCCGTCACCTCGAAGAGCAGACGATCCGGCGCGAAGGCTCCCCTTCCGATCAGCTTCAGAAAATCGTCGACGAAGGGCGCTTCGCCGAGCGAGCGCCCCGACAGATTGACGGCGATCGAAAGCTTGTCGTCCGATGCGCTGTTCGACGTCAAGATATCGACCGCGCGCCGGCAGACCGCCATATCCAAATCGGCGATCAAGCCGACATCCTCGGCGAGCGTGATGAACTCAAACGGGGATTGATCCCGGGCTTGACCGATATTGCGCAGGAGCACTTCGTAATGGTGTACGGCGCGCCCATCGAGCGCGACGATCGGCTGATACGCGAAGTCAAAGCTTCCCGAAGCGATCGTCGACTTGACGGCGTTCACTCGTTGCACCGTTTCCTCGAGCATCTGCTCACAGCCCGCCGAAAGGGCCGAAACCGAAAACTCGCCCTTCTGGCTCTCGCAGAACTTGTTCATCGTGTAGACGAGGGCACGCGCGGTTTCTTCCTCGCTCAAATCTGCGCCATCGAGCGCAACCGTATTGGTGGCGATCGAGAAGTTTGCCGCGGCGGGCGTCATGCCGTGCACGGATTCTTCGAGTTTCTCGGAGAAATCCGCCACATCGAGGGTCGGGCGGTGGACGATACCGTATTTGTCGCCATCGATGCGCCCGGCCGAATCATGGCCGACCGATTTCGCCCGCTGGGTCTCGCCGATGGTCACCATGAACGACTCGGCGACCTGCTCGTCGATCTGTGAGCGGATGGTGTCGAAATCAGAGAGGTCCAGCAGGGTGAGCTGGTAGTCCTCGCCGAGCGCGCGGCCCTGCTCCAGCCGCGCCTGGGCGGCCTCGGAGAAGGCCTCCTTCTCGAACAGTCCGGTCGCCCGGTCGCGCTCGGGCAAGCCACCGGACGGCGCGCGCTTCACCGAGGCGCTCAAGGACAGGTAGAGATGGTTGTCGAGGTCCGGAACGAAGCGCCCCGAGACGAGGAGCCGCCGGGCACCGCTCGATCCACCCATGAGATGAAGCTCGACCGGTTCGACGCGCCGGCTTGAGCGAATCGTCTCGATCAGGTCGCGCAAGACGCTCCGATCCTCTGGCACGACGAGTTCCGAGGCGGGCGTGCCGATGAGATCTTCGGGGAGCCGCCCGATCAGCCGTTTCACCGCGCCCGCCGCGAAACAGATCGAGGTCGCCTCATCGAGCTCGAGCAGGAGATCGGCGGAGGCGAAGGCGAAGGCGACGAAGCGGTCCCGCTCCGCGCGTATGCTGGCCTCGCTCGAGCTTACCGTCGACATCGCGCGAATTCGGCTATCCCACAGGGCTTCATCGGTCGGTCGGGACCCTTCGACCATAGGCTGACCATAGGGCCAGGCTAAGGGCGGCGCTTGGGCGCCCAAGCTAGGCGTCCGCTGATTAAGAAACGGTTTACTAATTTCGCTCAAAAGGGGTCCCGTTGCAGGCCCCTCCGGGAACCTCTACCTTTGCCCCATGGCCACCGTGAAAGCGGCCCCCGTGAAAGCCCCGAATCCGCTGGATCCCGCCGAAATCGAGGTCTGGATCTTCGATCTCGACAACACGCTCTATCCGGCCGACTGCCGCCTGTTCGAACAGGTCGACCGGCGGATCGGCCTGTTCATCGCCGATTTCCTGAAGGTGGAGCCGAACGAGGCCCGCCGCATCCAGAAGCAGTATTTCCGCGACCACGGCACCACCCTCTCGGGCCTCATGGCAAACCATGGGGTCGATCCCGAGGCGTTCCTCGAATATGTCCACGACATCGACATGTCGCCCGTGAAGCCGTCCGAGTCCCTCCCTCGGCTGCTCGGCCGACTCGAGGGCCTCAAGATCATCTTCACGAACGGCTCGGCGGGCCATGCGGAGCGGGTAATGGCGCGGCTCGGGGTGAGCGACCATTTCGACGCCGTCTTCGATATCGCGGCCGCCGCCTATGTCCCCAAGCCCCGGCGCGAGACCTATCGGAGGCTGATCGATCGCCATGAAATCGAGCCGCGCAGCGCCGTCATCATCGACGACATCGCCGAAAACCTTCTTCCGGCGGCGGAGCTCGGCATGACGACGGTCTGGATCCGCTCGGATCTCGCCTGGGCCCAGCCGGGTGAGAGCGACGATCACATCCATCTCGTGGCGGATGATCTCGTCTCCTGGCTCGAGTCGGTGATCGAGCGCAGTTGACAGCCCGCGCGACGGTGCCGACTATGCGCGCCGTTTGAGACGAGGAAAACGCCGCCGACATGACAAGCGCCGACATGACGAGCACCAAGCTCGAAGCGACAATCGACGCCGCCTGGGAAGAGCGCAAGACGCTCACGCCCACGACCGAGGGAGCGGTCCGCGCTGCGGTCGGGCAGGCGCTCGACCGGCTCGACGCGGGCACCCTGCGCGTCGCCGAAAAGGAGGCGGGCGGCTGGCGGATCAATCAGTGGCTCAAGAAAGCGGTCCTGCTCTCCTTCCGCCTCCACGACATGGCGCCGATCGCGGGCGGCCCCGGAGGCGAGGCCCCCTGGTTCGACAAGGTGCCCTCCAAATTCGCGGGCTGGAGCGAGGAGAAATTCCGGAGCGCCGGTTTTCGCGCCGTCCCGACCTGCGTCGTGCGGCACTCCGCTTTCATCGCGCCGGGCGTCGTGCTCATGCCCTGTTTCGTCAATCTCGGCGCCCATGTCGAGAGCGGCACGATGATCGACACCTGGGCAACGGTCGGAAGCTGCGCCCAGATCGGGCGAAACTGTCACATCTCGGGCGGCGCCGGGATCGGCGGCGTGCTCGAGCCCCTTCAGGCCAATCCGGTCATCATCGAGGACGAGGTCTTCATCGGCGCGCGCAGCGAGGTGGCCGAAGGCGTGATCGTCGAGACCGGCGCCGTGCTCTCGATGGGGGTCTATATCGGCGCCTCCACCAAGATCATCGACCGGGCGACGGGCGAGGTTCACTACGCCCGGGTGCCGGCCTACTCGGTGGTGGTGCCCGGCAGCCTGCCGGGCCGGCCCTTGCCCGACGGCCGTCCGGGGCCCAGCCTCTATTGCGCGGTCATCGTGAAACGGGTGGACGCCAAGACCCGCGCCAAGACCTCGATCAACGAACTCCTGCGGGACTGATCCATGGCGCAAGATGCTGACGCGATCGCACTCGACGATCCGCTGGCGCTGACCCAGGCGCTCGTCCGTTGTCCGAGCGTGACGCCCGAGGATGCGGGCGCCCTCGGGATCATGGAGGGCGCGCTCAGCCGCCTCGGCTTCGCATGCCACCGGCTCGTCTTCTCGAGTGCCGATACCCCCGATATCGACAATCTCTACGCCAAACTGGGCGAGGGACGTCCGCATCTCGGCTTCGCCGGCCACACGGACGTCGTGCCGGTGGGCAACCCCGAGAGCTGGAGCGTCGACCCCTTCGCCGCCGAGGTCCGCGACGGCGTGCTCATCGGGCGCGGTGCCGCCGACATGAAGGGCGCGCTCGCCTGCTTCGTCGTGGCGCTCGCACGCTTCCTGGAGGGCCGCGCCTTCAAGGGCGCGATCAGCCTGCTCGTCACGGGCGACGAAGAGGGCCCTTCGATCAACGGCACCCGGAAACTCCTCGAATGGATGGGCGAGCGGGGCGAATCACTCGACGCCTGCCTGGTGGGCGAGCCCACCAATCCCGAACGGCTCGGCGAGATGATCAAGATCGGCCGGCGGGGGAGCCTGAATGTCCGGCTCACGGTTTCAGGCCAGCAGGGGCATGTGGGCTATCCCGATCTCGCCGACAATCCCATCCCACGGCTGATGGCGATGCTCGCGCGCATCATCGAGACGCCCCTCGATGAGGGCACGAATCATTTTCAGCCTTCCCATGTCGAGATCACCTCGATCGACGTCGGCAACGAGGCCCGAGGCGTCATCCCGGCCGAGGCCCGGGCGCTCCTCAACATTCGCTACAACAACCTGCACGACGCCCGCGCGCTCGAGGCCTGGGTTCGCGGGCAGTGCGATTCCGTGGGCGCCGGCTACGAGCTCGCGTTCCACTCCACCGGCGAGGCGTTTCTGACCGAACCCGGCCCCTTCAGCGCCCTGGTCGCAAGCGCTGTCCAACGGGTCACCGGGATCAAGCCCGAGCTCGCCACGGTCGGCGGGACCTCCGATTCGCGCTTCATCAAAAACTACTGCCCCGTGCTCGACTTCGGGCTCGTCGGACGGACCATGCACAAGGTCGATGAACAGGTTCCCGTCGAGGATCTCCATCGACTGAGTGACATCTACGCCGCCATCCTCGAGGACTTTTTCAGCGCTTGAGCGCGCCGCCGGGAAGGCCGCCAGGGCGAGCGGTGGGACGCGCCCTTAGGTCTTGACGATGCCGCTCTCGTCCGCCTCGAGGGCGAAGGCCGCCGCGATCAGCGCCTTGGTGTAATCGTTCTTGGGCCGCTCGAAGATCTCCTCCGCCGCTCCCTGCTCGACGACCTTGCCCCCGTGCAGCACGATGATCTCGTCCGCAAGCGCCCGGACGACCTTCAGATCGTGGCTGATGAAGAGATAGGCGAGACGGTATTTCTCTTGGAGGCCACGCAGGAGATCGACGATCTGCGCCTGAACCGACATGTCGAGCGCCGAGGTCGGCTCATCGAGCACGACGAAGCGGGGCTTGAGCACGAAGGCGCGGGCGATGCTGATGCGCTGGCGCTGGCCGCCGCTGAACTCATGGGGATAACGGTCCTGCATCGCCGTCTCGAGACCGACCTCGGCGAGCGCCTGGCCGACGATCCGGCGGCGCTCCTCGGCGCTCGACGCGATGCCGTGCACGCTGAGGCCCTCGCCCACGATGTCGCCCACGGTGAGGCGGGGGCTCAAACTGCCGTAGGGGTCCTGAAAGACGATCTGCATGCGCTGGCGAAGCGGGCGCAGGCGGCGGAAGCCCAACCCCTGGATATCGTGCCCTTCGAAGCGGATCGGGCCGCTGCTGATCCCGAGCCGCAGGAGGCCGTAGGCGAGCGAGGATTTTCCCGAGCCGCTCTCGCCGACGACGCCGATGGTGTGCCCTTCGCGCACGCGGATCGTGACCCCGTCGACCGCCTTCACGAAGCCCACGGTGTGGCGCATCACACCCCGCTTGATGGGAAAATGGACCTTGAGATCGTCGCATTCCATGACCACCGGCGCGTCCTCGGGCGCGCTCAGCGGGCCCCCCTTGGGCGCGGCGGTCAAGAGGTGCTTGGTGTAGGCATGGCGGGGGTTACGAAAAATCTCCTCGGTCGGACCCTTCTCGACGATCGCGCCGTCTTTCATCACACAGACATTCTTCGCCATGCGGCGCACGATCCCGAGGTCGTGGGTGATCAACAGCAAGGCCATACCGAGCTTCTCCTGAAGCTCTCTCAGGAGCTTCAGAATCTGAGCCTGGACCGTGACGTCGAGCGAGGTGGTCGGCTCATCGGCGATCAGGAGGTCGGGCTCGTTGGCGAGCGCCATGGCGATCATCACCCTCTGGCGTTGGCCGCCTGAAAGCTCGTGGGGGTAGGCCTTGAGCCGCTTCGTCAAATCGCCGCAGCCCACCAGATGGAGCAGCTCGACGACCTGCGCGCGCGCCTGATCGCGGTTCATGCCCCGGTGGATCAGAAGCACCTCGGCAATCTGCGTTTCCAGGGTGTACAGCGGGTTGAGCGAGGTCATCGGCTC
>JAPUJA010000181.1 GCA_027296525.1 Pseudomonadota bacterium
CTACCCTATGCCAGATGGCGCCGCCAGCGGCAAAAGGGGAAATTCCCGCCCGCAAAGCGGCGATCGATCTCGCGTTCGACGGCCCCGCCCGCTCGACACGCCCGATCGGTTCCTTCTCAAAGCCCCAAGGGCCTCAAAGCCCCAAGGGCCTCAAAGCCCCAAGGGCCTCAAAGCCCCAAGGGGCTCAAAGCCCCGAGGGCTCGGGCCCGCCACGGCTCAAAGCCCTAAGGGCTCAAGCGCCAGAGGGCGCAAGCCCCTCACGGTCCGGCGTCCGCAAGCGGGCCGAGGGCCTCACGAAGCGCCCCCAGATGGCGCTTATAGCGCCGCCAGCGGCCGAGCGCCGAGCGGTAGATGGGCTGGCGCACTTGGGCGGCGCTCGCCGTCTTCACCGGCCGCGGGTTGCGGTGAAAATCGAGGCAGGCGTTCTCCCAGTCGAGCTCCAGGAAGCCAAGCAGGCGGCGCGTCTCCGCCTCCGGGTCCGCAACCAGGGCCTCGTAACCGAGATCGAAAATCCGCCCCGGAAGCACAGCCTGCCAATGATTCATCGACTCCCGGTAGTTGCGGTAGTGCCGGCCGAGCTCGGCCAGATCGTAGGAGAAGTGCTGCCCGCGATCGAAGAGCCGCCGGTAACAGGCGAAGCAGGTGTCCATGGGATCGCGCGTCACATGAACGAGCTTGGCGTTGGGGAGGATGAGCCGGATGAAGCCGAGGAAGGGGACGTTGTTCGGCATCTTGTCGGTAACGCGCGCCGCCCCGGGCGCGAGGGACCTCAAGCGATCGAGATAGGCCCGGCCGAGCGCGCGGAGCGCGGCGCCATCGAGGGCCGCGATCCGTTCGGGAAAGCCGCCTTCCGCCTTGGGCCCCACGGCACCCGCGAGACGGCCGATATGGTCGAGCTCGCCCGCGCCGAACACCTTCGAGTGGCTCGCGACGATCTGCTCGACGAGGCTCGTGCCCGAGCGGGGCATGCCGACGATGAAGATCGGTAGCTCCGAGGCCGCGCCCGCATCGCCCCGCTCGTCGAAGAGCCGGCTCGTGAAAACCTTGGCGATCCGCCGGTTCATCGCCTCCTCGGCATCGAGATCGAGACCCAGCGTCGCGCGCTTCAGCCGGTTGCCGCGCGCCAGATAGGGGAAGGCGGTGTCATACGCGCCGGTCGCGTCATACGCCTCACCGAGGGCAAAACAGAAAGAGAGCGCGTCGGACCGGGCGAGTGCGCCCGATTCGAGAAACCGCCGGGCGGCCGTGATCTCCGCTTGCGTGAGCCCGCCGCCCTGCGCCAGGTTGCGGTAGGCTTCGGCGAAGCCGGGCTTGATTTCGATCGCCCGGCGCCAGCACGCCGCGGCGCCTTGCTTATCGCCCATCACTTCGAGCAAGGAGCCTCGATTGTTGTGCGCCTCGGCGTAACGGGGCGCGCACGCGATGGCGCACCGGTAGGCGCTCGCCGCTTCTTCCAGGCGTCCGAGCGCGCGCAAGCCGACGCCCAGATTGTTGTGGGCCTCGGCGTAATCGGGCTTGAGCGCCGCGGCCCGGCGGAACGCCTCGCACGCCTCCTCATCCTCAGCCATCGCGCGCAGCACGTTGCCCAGGTTGAAATGGGCCTCGGCCGAATCCGGCACGCGCTCGAGCGCCTTGCGGATGAGCGCCGCCGCCTCGGTCTGACGGCCCCTCTGATGGGCGACGACGCCGAGCATGTGCAGGGCGTCGAAATTCTCCGGCGCCGCCTCGAGCACCGCGCGATAACCGGCCTCGGCGTCGCCGAGGCGGCCCGCGTGATGATCGCCGACGGCCCGTGCCAGCCGGTCATCGAGCGAAGGGCGGCCGGCTGTCATGGCCGGCCATCGGCTGCGGATGGTGAGGGGCTCAACTCTTTCGATACCGGCCTGGGCAAAGCGGAGCATCGCCATGAATGGCATCGCCATGGATAGGGGTGGCGCCCGATCGGGTCAAGGCGCACCCGCGAAGCGCGCGCGCCAGGCGAGGCCCCGCCTCGCGCCCGGCGGGCCGAGCTAGCGCTTGCCTGGGGGACGAAAAACGTCCATCCTCTTTTGGTTATCGGAAGCGTCCCCGCCAGGAGGGACGCCGGAAAAACAGCGCTCTCAAGGGAGATGACCATGATCAAACTGTCGGAATCCGGGCGCCTAACGCGCTCGCTCCTCCAATCGGAGGAGATCGCAGCGCTCACCCGTCGCGGCTTCTGCAAGGGCTTGGTCGCCGTCGCGGGCCTGGGCGCCGTCGGGCTCGCCGCGAAACCCGCCCACGCCGCCGCGACGATCAACTGGATGGGCTGGGAAGAGTACGGCTATCCGCTGCGCGCGGGCGGCTATATCGAGGCCAACGACATCACGCTCGAGGGCACCTTCGCCTCGAGCATCGAGTCGATCCTGACCAAGCTGCGCGGCGGCGGGATCGGCACGATGAACATCGGTATGCCGACCTGGAACTACGTCTCGCTGTTCCAGGAGTCCGGCGTGCTGCAGGAGATGGACGTCAGCCGGATCCCCAACTTCAAGAAGCTCCACTCCTATTGGCAGAATTTCGAGGGCAATCTCTACAAGGGCACGCAATATTCGGTGCCGTATTTGTGGGGCGGCTTGCCGCTCATCTACCGCAAGGACATGCCCCTGCCGGTGCCCCAGAACTGGGCGGATCTGGAGAAGCCCGAATACAAGGATCAGTTCTGCATGATCCACGACACGACCTCGACCATGTGGCATTGGGTCTATACCGTCACGGGCGTCCCCCAAGCCTCACGCATCACGCCGAAGCAGCTCGACGACGTGATCGACTACATGATCAAGATCAAGAAGGAGCACGCTCGCATGCTCGCCATGAGCTACGGCGAGGGGCTGGATGCCGTCGTGCGCGGCGAGGTTCAGATCTGCGCCCAGGGCTGGGAGCCGATGGCTTCCTGGGCGAAGGACATGGGCGCCGATCTCGACTGGACCTATCCGAGCGAGGGTTCCTACGGCTGGATGGACACGATCATCCTCGCCAAGGACGCGCCCTATATCGACGAGACCTACGGGCTCATCAACCACGCCCTCGACGTCGAGCCCCAGACCGTCGTGGGCGACGTGATCTTCTGCGGCGCGGTCAACCCGGCGGCGGTGCCTCTCATGGCACCGGAAAGCCGGGCCATGTACCGCTATGACGACATCGAGGCGTTCTACCAGAACGCGCCGCTGATTCCGTTGCCGCCCTTCGAGGACGACGGCAAACACGCGACCTACGATCAGTGGCTTGAGGGCTACGAGCGATTCCTCAAGGCATGACCGAGGCGACGTCCGTGCAGCCGGACCAGGGCGAGGTCCTGGTCCGGTTGCGCAACATCTCCAAGCATTTTGGCAAGGTCGTCGCCGTCGAACCGCTTGATCTCGACATTCACCAGAGCGATTTTCTCGCCATCCTGGGCCCTTCGGGTTGCGGCAAGACAACGCTTTTGCGTCTGATCGGCGGCTTCCTGCAGCCCACGAGCGGATCGGTCGAGATCGCCGGAGAGGACGTGACGCGCAAGGGCCCGGAGCGACGCCCGACCAACATGGTCTTTCAGGGCTACGGCCTGTTCCCGCACATGACCGTGCGCCAGAACATCGCCTA
>JAPUJA010000182.1 GCA_027296525.1 Pseudomonadota bacterium
TTTCGCCAATTTCGGCGGGCTCAACGAAGTGTGGAACGCCTGGATCGATCCGGAGAACATGCCGGCCCGGGCCTGCGTGCGCTCCGAGCTCGCACGACCCGACCTGCTCATCGAGATCATGATCACCGCGGCGAAATAGCCACCGATCACGCCGCCGACGTTGTGGGCTACCCGCGGCTGATGGGTGAGGACGAGGAAGGCTGGGCAGTCCGTTGTAAACTGACACCGAAGGAGACCGGATATGGGCCAGTATCATGATCAAACTTTCCCCAATGAAAGTTCAGATTACCGGGCGGCGCGGGACGCTCTGCTGACCGAGGAAATCGAACTTCGACGTCAGGTCGAGAAAGTCGCGGCCTTGCGACGCTCCCTCCCCTTGGGCGGTGCTCTCAAGGAAGATTACGTTTTCCAAGATCTTTCAGGCGAAGACGTGAAGCTCTCGCAGCTGTTTTCCGACAAAAGCTCCAATCTTCTCATCTACAGTTTCATGTACAAACCGGGCGACAGCGCCTGTCGGGTTTGCACGTCATTGCTGGACGGCCTCAACGGCGCCGCCCCCCATATCAAACAGAACTTGAACTTCGCGGTAACGGCGAAGGCGTCCATCGAGGAGCTGAAAGCCTGGTCTAACTCGCGGAATTGGTCGAATCTGACCCTCTTGACCTCCGGCAAAACCACCTACAATCTTGACTATAATGCCGAGGATGACGAAGAACGTCAGTTGATGATGATGAACGTCTTCCGTAAATCTGATGACGGCATTTTCCATTCCTGGGCATACGAATTCATGTATGCGCCAAGAGCCGATGAACCAAATTACCGGCAACGCGACCAGATCTGGCCGCTATGGAGCGTTTTCGACCAGACACTCGACGGACGGCCAAGCGATTGGTACCCGGCCTATAGCTACGATTAGGAGGAATTCTCGCAACCGCTGTTTTGTCGGCTACTCCTGCTTTATTGAGGCTGACGAAGCAGCCTACCAAATCTCGTGATTCTCTTATTTCATGCAGCGTCGGCTTTCATAGCGAACCTGGGCATGACCTGATCCGAGAACATCCGCATCGAGGTCTTCGCCTTTTCGATGTCGAGGAGCTTCAGGTTGATCTGCAGCGAGGCGATATCGAAGCCGCCGATCTGGCGTGAGAAGTCGGCGATCATGTCGGAGATATCGTCCGGATCGCCGATCAGGGCGGCGGATTTCTCGCGCTGGGTATGGACGTCCTCCTTGGACAGCATCTCGATCAGCTTGTCGTAGCCGGGATAGTCTTTGGTACTGGCACCCGACGACCAGTCCGACGCGGCGTCGGTTAGGGACTGGAAATAGGATTTGACTTCATTTCCCGCCTCGGCGATCGCCTGCTCGGTCGTCGGCGCGCAGTACATCATGAAGGCGAGCGCGATTTGGCCCTGACCCGGATGTCCGGCGGAGGCCCATGCCTCGCGGTAGACCTCCAGCAATTCGCCGAGCTTGGCGCCGCCGATCGGGTTGCCCATGAGGTGAAACCCGTTGCGCCCGGCGAACTCGAACGTCTCGGGCGTTTGCAGCGCCGCGACCCAGATCGGCGGGCGCGGGAGCTGCGTCGGGCGCGGCAGCGAGGTCACGTTCTTGAAGCTGTGGAACTCGCCTGTCATGGTGAGGTTCTCTTCCGACAGCAGCCGGTTGATCTGATCGACGCCTTCGTCGTAGCGCCGCCGGCTGTCGTCGAGCGAGACGCCGAAGCGAGCGAACTCGTGCGGCATGAAGGCGCGCGCGAGCCCGAGGTCGAGCCGGCCGCCCGAGATCGCATCCAGCATGCCAGCTTCGCCGGCGACCTTGAGCGGGTTGTTGAACGCCGGCAGCACCGCGCCGGTCACCAACCGCGCGCGCTTGGTCCGTTGCGAGGCGGCCGACAGGAACACCATCGGGCTTGGCGTGTAGCCGCCATACGGATTGAAGTAGTGCTCGACGGTGCGAACGTGGGTGTAGCCCAGCGGATCGCACAGGTCGACGAGCTGAAGCGCCTCGTCCCAATAGTCCATGCCCGATTTGTCCTCGGGGCCGACGTTAGGAAAGAAACTGATGCCGAACTTCATTATCCACCTCCACGGGCTTGGCGCATGTCACCGGATAACCTGCCGAAGTGCAGGTGTCGTTGATCATGGCAATTCTCGCCATGTGTTGCGTCATTAGATCACTGCACACGAGTGAGATTGCAAAACGGGTTCCATACCGTCCATGATCTATAGGCGCACGCACCAAGGGTGCGCGGACATTGCGATGTATTTTTTTGAGCAACCGTGTCCGAAGAAGGCGTCCAACTCCGCCTATAGGATTACATGGCCAAGTCGCGATTGAGCAGCCCGGGCGAACCCGATTTTCTCAGTGTCACCGACCTGAGGACGGCCTTCGAGTCATTTGAGGCTGCGGACAATCTTCGTCTCGAGAAGGCAGGACGGTATCTCGGCTGGAAATGCCAAACAGATGGGGGCGAACTGCTCGGCGAGGCGGTGATGCGCGCGTTGAATGGCGATCGACGTTGCCCAAGGCATCTCGCCGTCGTCCCGTTCCTAATTGGTGTGATGAAGAGCTTGGCATCCGAGATCATTGCGAAGCGCAATTCCGATCCGCTGGCCAAACGAATAGGTGACGATCCTCATTCGCCGTCGGGATTTCTGGCGTCTAGTCCGACGGACGAGCTGAACCCCGAGGAAGCGCTCATGGTGAGGCAGGAAGAGGAATACATGGAAACCTTGGTCGCCGAGATTGAAGCCCTGTTCGCAAATGACGAACAGGCCCAGCTCATTCTGGACGGGGCGATGAACGAGCTCTCGGCTGAAGAAATTCGCGAGAGCGGCGCCCTGGACAGATCGACGTACAACACCGCTCGAAAGAGGATCAGAAGGCGGATCGACAAGAAGTATCCGAATGGATGGGACCGATGACGGAAAAGGATAGCAAGGCGCAGGACCGACTCGGCCGGTTGACGGATATCCTGGTTGAGGACGCGCTGGCTCTCTCCGACGTCGAGCTGTTGGCGGAAGCCGCTGAAGAACAAGAAAATGTGGATGCCGTTGTCACGCGCGTGCGCGGTACCATTTCGGACGCGGTCGCGAGAGCCCGTAAAACGCAGTCGCATTCTGTCTGCGCTTCTCGACCCCCCGCAAAATCCACGACGATACAGTTCGGCATCCAGTTTTTTCCAACGGTCGGCCCAGAAACCAAGTCGGCGCAACAGTATTTCGACGAGTGCTTGAAGCTCTGCGACCTTGTTGACGATTGCGGTTACAGCCACGTCCGCGCCGTGGAGCACTACTTTCGTCCTTATGGCGGGTACAGCCCGAATCCGATCGTGTTCCTGGCCGCCGCCTCGCAGCGAACGAAGAAGGCTCGTCTCATAACTGGCGCGGTGCTTCCGATCTTTAACAATCCGCTGAAGGTGGCGGGGGAAGCCGGAATTCTTGACGCCATATCCGGCGGCCGGCTGGAACTCGGCATGGCGCGAGCTTTCCTGCCACACGAGTTCAAGACATTCGGCGTTAGTCTCGATGAGAGTGTTGCTAGATTCGACGAGGGCAGCGATCAGATCCGCCGTCTGCTCGAAGAAGAGAACGTCACGAGCGAGGGGCGGTTTCACCGTTTCCGGAACGTCACTTCGTTGCCGCGGCCTACCCAGAAGCCACGTCCACCGATCTGGACGGCGGCAACATCGACGCCCGAATCGTTTGTGAAGGCTGGCCTCCGGGGGGATGGGATCATGACAATTCCGTTAGGGCGGGAACGCCTTAAAGAGATGCTTTCGATTTACCGCGACGCTTGGCGTGGGGCAGGACATCCTGGAAATGGGCGGGTGATGGTCGCCTTTCACATGTATTGCCACGAGGACGAATCGCAGGCACTACGGATTGCGAATGAACCCCTC
>JAPUJA010000183.1 GCA_027296525.1 Pseudomonadota bacterium
GCGGAGCGGTGCGCCAAAGACGTTACCCACGTCGGCGACATAAACCGAGAGCGATTCCATGTGAATGGAAATCGTTCTAGAGATTGGAAATGCGGATAAAGCCGAAGTCGTCAATTTCAAGGCGTTGTTCTGGATGGACAAGCGTCGTTGACGTCGGCTCTTCAATAATGAGCGGGCCAACGGCTGCGAATCCCGGAGGCAGACGGTCGCGCTCGTAAACGACGGTGCTATGAACGCCGTCATCGCCAAAGTCGACCCGGCGCTCTCCTTTCCGCGACGCCTCGACGGAACGACCATCACCCGTCAGCTTACGTAGTTTCGGACGCGGGACGTGCGCGGTGGCTGTGAGCCTATAGGTAACAAACTCCACAGGCGTGTCATCCAAGCGGAACGTGTAGGTCCTCTCGTGAACGTTGTGAAAGTCGTCGATGATTGACTCCACCGTCGCATTGTTGAGATCGAGCGGGACCGTAACGGTGTGCTCCTGACCCAAGTAACGAAGATCGATCCGTGTCTCATAGGCGATGTCGTGGGAGCTTGCCAGCGCGTGGGAGGCGAAGTATCGCGCGGCTTGTTCCTTGGAGCTGTCGAACAACGAGTGGATGTGGTCGATCTGAACGTCCTCGGCGCGGCGCAGGACGGTCTGCATGAAATCCCGGCGCGGTTCGGTGGCGAGCATGCCCCAAGCGGAAAAAAGCCCTGGATGCGTCGGGATAATGATCTCCTTGACGCCAAGCTCCCGACCGAGGGCGGACGCGTGCATCGCGCCCCCGCCACCCCCGACGATGAGGGCAAAATCACGCGGATCGTGCCCACGCTGGATGGACACAAGCTTAAGCGCGTTGATCATGTTCGCATCGACGGGTCGAATCACGGCGACGGCCGCCTCGTCGATTCCGCAACGAAGACGCTCCGCAACCGGGGTCATCGCCTCACGCGCCTTCTCGATATCGAGACGAAATTGCCCGGCCGCAAAATAGTCGGGGTTCAGAACCCCTGTGATGAGCTTCGCGTCAGTGACGGTGGGTTCGGTTCCGCCGCGGGCGTAACAGGCCGGCCCCGGATCCGCTCCCGCACTCATGGGGCCGACCTTGAGGAGGCCCGCCTTATCGAACCATGCGATCGAGCCACCTCCCGCGCCAATTTCGACGATCTCGACCACAGGCACACGGAGCGGATAGCCGAACTGAGTGCGGCTCCACTCCAATCTGTACTCGGTGCTGACTTTCGGTTTGCCATCCTCGATATCGGAGCATTTTGCCGTCGTGCCGCCGATATCCAGATAGATGACATTCGGCAACCCGCAGATCGCGCCCACCAGGGCCGCCCCGTTGCATCCCGCAGCCGGGCCTGATTCCAACAGGGTTATGGGGTGCTCCTTGGCCCACTCGAAACTCGTGGTGCCACCATTGGACTGCATGGCCGAATAGGGGCAATCGATGCCGATATCACCAAGGGCAACCTCCAATTTTCCAAAATAGCGTTCCACGATGGGTTGGACATACGCGTTCAACACAGTCGTGTTTGCGCGGTCGTACTCGCGCCAATCGCGCGTGATCGCGGAGGACGCGGTAACGGCCACGTTGGGCAGGTTGTCGCGCAAGAATGCTGCGCACTCTTCCTCATGGTTCGGTGCAATGTAGCTGTGAAGGAATTGGACGGCGATCGCCTCGACATCTTCCTCCCGACACCGCTCGACAATCGATGCCAGATCATCACGATTGAGCGGCGTGAGCTCCTCACCCTCCGCGCTGACTCGTTCGCGGACTTCGAATCGGAGACGCCGGGGGACAAACGGACGCTCCTTGTAGAAGCGCAGATTGTATAAATCAGGTCGATTGCCGCGTTGGATTTCAAGCACATCGCGGAACCCCGCTGTCGTCACGAGCGCCGTCTTGACGCCTTTCCGTTCCGTGATGGCATTGATCACCGTCGTGCCGCCGTGAACGAAAAAACGAATCTCCTCCGGCGCTAAACCAGAAAGCTTCACCGTGTCGATGACGCCCTCGGTCAGGTCGCTTGGCGTGGTCAGCAATTTCGCGGTCGTCAAGTCTCCGCTGGTTTCGTCGAAGTACACGAGATCGGTGAATGTTCCGCCGATGTCGCTTGCAAGGCGGCCCATGTCAGTGCTTGCCTTCTTGGCGCAACTTCGCGGTCGCCGTTTCGTTCACATGCGAACCGTCCGCGGTGATGGCGACGCCGTACTCGTCGCGCGCTTGCTCCGCGGTGATGTATTCGCTTCGCACTTCCTCTAGAACTTCGTCTGGCGGCCGCTCAAGCGGGTCACCGTAACCGCCGCCGCCGCCCGTATACATGCAAATGCGGTCGCCTCGCTTCATGATCGTGGTCGGTGCTCGAGCGGCGCGGCTCCGTTGGTTTTCCAAGTCGAGTTCGAAGAAGTTGCAGGAACCTTTTTTCCCGTTGTTGAGCGGCCATGGCTTTTCGATCGATCGCCCGAAGCTTGCCGACAAGACGGCGGTGTCCGAAAGAATCTCGTACTCGCGCACCGAGCCATAGCCGCCTCGATAGCGGCCCGCGCCGACGCCACCTTTGATGTTCAGCGCATATTGGTGGACCCGCAGAGGAAACTTGGCCTCGAGGAGTTCGACGGAATAGTTGAACGTGTCGCCATTGGTTATGGCGCTCGTCACGCAGTTTCCATCGCGTTCGTCCGTCGCTCCCCAGCCCACCATGCCGGGCTCGATGAGCACCCAAGGCTCCTGCTTTTCGCCGTCGATTCCACCCAACACGGTGACACAGAGGCTGTTGCTGCTTCCTGCGCTCACGCGGTGCGGCACGATCGGAGCCAGGGCCTTCCACGCGAGTTCCGACGCTTGGCCAGTGCCCTCATAGTACCAACCGGTGGGCGCCGGTTTGGTGGCGGCGAAGACGATTCCATCGGGTGCGATGACATCGAGAGGCCGGAACCATCCTTCGTTCGAAGGAGCTTGAGGATCGACGATGGCTTTGAAAATGGTCTTGGCCGCCGAAATGAGCGCGCCCCTCGAACAGTTGACAGGGCCCTGAACCTGCGCGCAGGAGCCTGAATAGTCGAAGGTCATATGGTCGCCCGCGATGCAAACTCGAACCTTTGTCAGGAATCGCTCTTCCGTGATGCCATCCCCGTCGATCCAATCGGTCGCTTCATAAACGCCGTCCGGCAACGCGGCCACCGCTTCGCGACTCACGCGTTCACTCGTCTCGAGGACGTGATGAAATGTTTGCTTGAGCACATCCGTTCCATATTTCTCGCAAAGCTCATGGATGCGTTTTTCGGCGATGCGGACAGCCGCAAGTTCCGCGTTTAAATCGCCAAGAGCCATCTTTGGAATACGGACATTCGCCGCGATCATCTCGAGAATGTCGTCCTGTTGAACACCCGCTTTGTACAAATAGATACCTGGAAAACATATGCCTTCCTGGTAAATCTCGGTCGAATCGGCGGTAAGCGAGCCGGGAGACTTGCCGCCGACATCCGTCCAATGAGAAATGGAGATCGAGAAGGCGATGAGCTTATCGTCACGGAATATGGGCTTGATGACGCCGACGTCATTATAGTGTGTGCCGCCGGCGTAAGGATTGTTGAGCAGGTAGATATCGCCCGGCTGGATGCGGCCGGCAAATTTCTCAAGGATGAAATTAACCTGGATGGCGAAGGTGCCGGTGAAGACGGTGATTCCATTCGTCTGAGAGATGAGCTGGCCTTCTGCATCGCAAACACCGCATGCGAAATCGAGAACTTCGTAGATGACGGGGCTCATCGAGCTCCGCTTCAGAACGACCCCCATTTCGTCTGCTATCGCGAGCAGCTTTCCGCGGATGATTTCGAGCGCGATCGTGTCGGTGGTGGTCCCGTCGTCGCGATGGCCGGATGCCGGGTGACTGTCGCGTGATCGCCTGTTCATCCTCTGCCGCCTTCCCCCTCGATCGAGACATTTCGCTCGTTCCGGACCGCCCGGGCCGCAGCGGGACCGCCACATTCTCTGGCCTCATGGCGCCGAGAACGAGTTGGAGTATAGCGCTTTCTGGCCCCCTTTGGAGCAAGGCGGCGCGCGAGCGCCCCGGCCCTCATGGGCGGGCTCATCGCATGGGAACCGAATGCCGCTTGAATAGGCTTGCCCTAAGGAAAACGTTGATTGAAATCAATGAATTGTGCCTCCCAACGGAAATATTGCGTGAGAGGGTCTCGCTCCGAGGGAATTGCGCTGAGCGGCGGGACGATCGGCTTGTCCTTCCTCGGTGCGGGGCGGGCCACTCCTTCTCGTTGCCTGAGCAGAGGATTTCCGGGGGAGCGAGCCGGCGCGCCTCTATGAGGCGTTGCCGAAGAGCGAAGGTGGGATGCTATTGTGGAGGTGGCAGCGGTTGGTGGACCCACGGTGCGATTGTGGGCAGACGGTTTTGTTTCAGGCGGGGCGTTTAACCAAGCGACCCTTCTCTCGCGACTCGCCAGAGGGCGAGGTCGAAAGAGAATAGCTTGAACACGGCGTAGGAGGGGAGAGAACCATGTCGATGAAGGTTTTTCCGAAAGAGGAATATGAGGCGCGCTGGGAGAAGGTCCATGGCGAGATGCGACGGCGCGGCTACGACACCGCCGTGATCTGGTCGCGGGGCGCCTGCACTTGGGATCGCTGCTCGAATCTGCTCTGGCTCGTGAATCATTTTTGTGGCCATCCGGCTCAAACGCCCGACAACTACCTTTGGCAAGGGAGAGGCCACAACGCCGTCATCATGCGCCCCGGCGAGGTGCCCGAGCTCCATATCGACGAGCTGCTCGAGCCCCACGACTGGATCGCGACGGACAGGGTCGATTGGCATATGAACCCGATCAAGGGCGTCGCCGAGGCGCTCAATGAGAAGAGAATTTCCGGCAAGGTCGCCCTGGTGGGGACGGATTTTTTCCCGTGCAAATACATGGACATGCTCCGGGAGCTCACGCCCAAGATCGAGTGGACGCCCGAGGACGACCTCGTGAAGTCCGTCCAGCACGTCAAGAGCCCGCGGGAGCTCGACGTCTTCCGCGAAGCGGGCGACATCGTGACCAAGGGCATGAACCTCACGATGGAAGGCTTGGTCGCCGGAAAGCTGGAAGCCGAAGCCGCCGCCGACGGTGCCCGGGAGATCATCAAGCGGGGCGGAATGCCCTATATCATCCGTTGCGCCCACGGCACGGGCAAGGACCTGATCAACTTCGCCCGCTACCCCCTCACCGGCGCGGACTTCGAATCACCGCCCAAGAAGGGGGACATCGTTCGGGCGTGGCTCATGGGGCCCATGCGGCACGGCTATTATCTCGATCCGGGACGAAGCGCGGTCTGCGGCGGCAAACCCACGAAGGAGCAAAGGGACTTGCTCGAGGCCTGCATCGGGATCGTCGAGGGCGTGATGAAGCTCATTCGCCCGGGCGTCTTGGCCCATGACCTCGCGCGCGAGGGCGACAGGATCGTGAAGGAGGCCGGCGGCGGGGAAACTGAGGATGCCGCCGCCACGCAGTGGCCGCTTTACGGGCATCTTTGCGACCATATGTTCGAGAACCCGATGTACGGGCTGACGACCTGCGGGCCCGAGGAGACGCTGGAGGAGAACATGGTCTGCAGCTCGGAGGCGTTTCTGACCTGGGAGGGCGTGGGGGCCGTCGGCTTCGAGGAGAACCTGATCGTCACCAAGGACGGGCCTGAGGTCATCACCACCTCGCCCCTGCGCTTCTGGGACTAGGGGACTAAGGCCGGGCGGGAGGCTCGCCGCGCCGGATGAAATTTATGGGAGGGACAGAAGATTTAATCTGGAAACGTCTCAACCAGCACTTTGAGCCGGGCTTTGGCATTCTGAAGTATAGGCTCGCCGTCGCCGACAAGGAGGATGTCGAAGTCGAGATCCAGGAGCTTGCGCACGTTACTCCGAAGGCGAGACGGGTCATCCATGACGCGCTCCGGCAAGAGTCCGCACTGCCCCGGCGGGTTGCCGATGATTGCATCGCCGACGATCAGGATCCCCCGGTCTCGCCATAACAAGGCAACCTCGCCCGGCGACTTTCCGGAGGCGTCGACCACCTCCAACGGCCCGACCGCGCCGCCGACTTCCAACGCGCCGTCCAGTTCCGTCTCCTGGCTTCGGGCATGGTCCGTGTCGTCGGCGTGGATGACCGTCCGTGCGCCGGTGCTCGCCCGAACCCTGTTCGCCGCGCGGGAATGATTGCGGTTGGTGAGGATGATCCAGGCCACGCCCTCGCGG
>JAPUJA010000184.1 GCA_027296525.1 Pseudomonadota bacterium
CGCGGTGATCGAGAACAGCCTGGCGCGCATCGCCGAGGTGAACCCGACGCTCAACTGCTTCTGCTTCACCTACCCGGAAGAGGCGCTCGAGAAGGCGCGCGCCGCCGAGCGCGCGGTCGTCGCCGGCGAGGCCCTCGGCCCCCTGCACGGCGTGCCGATCGCGATCAAGGACCTGACGCCGACCAAGGGCAAGCGCACCACCTGCGGTTCCTACATCAAGGAGAACTGGGTGCCGGATCAGGACGCCATCGTCGTCGAGAATCTGCTGAACGCCGGCGCCATCATGGTGGGCAAGACGACGACGCCCGAATTCGCCTTCTCGAGCTTCACCGAGAGCGCGCTTTGGGGCATCACCCGCAACCCGTGGAATCCCGAGCGCACCGCGGGCGGCTCTTCAGGCGGCTCCGCCGTCGCGGTCGCGACCGGCTGCGTGCCCTTGGCCGAAGGCTCCGACATGGGCGGCTCGGTGCGCATCCCGGCCGCGATGTGCGGCATCGTCGCTCTCAAGCCGAGCTTCGGGCGCATCCCGTTCGAGTTTCTGCCGAGCCAGTTCGATTTCCTCTCGAATCACGGCCCGCTCACGCGCACGGTGGCGGACGCCGCGCTGTTCCTGAAAATATGTCAGGGGCCGGACGAGCGCGATCCCGCGACGCTCGCGTCCCCGATCGAGGTTGCCGTTCCGCCGCCCGACGACATCAAGGGCGTTCGTCTCGCCATGAGCGTCGATTTCAGCCATTACCGGATCGATCCGGACGTCGAAGCGAATTTGCGCGCGGCGGCCGATGCGCTTCGTGACGCGGGCGCCGAGGTCGAAGAGGTCGAACTCGGCTGGACGGCCGATTTCTACCACGCCTGGTACGACCATTGGCGCGTCTTCCACGCCACCTATATCGGGCACTATCTCGACCAGTGGCGCGCGAAGATGCATCCCGAGCTCGTCACGCTCATCGAGGAGGGTTTGGCGTTAAGCGCGGTCGATTACAAGAAGAGCGAGATCGTCTACAGCGAGGCGTGGGCCAAGCTCCGCCCCGTGCTCGAGCGCGCGGACGCGCTCATCTGCCCGACCGAGGCCCTGCCCGCGCCCCCGGTGACGGCCAAGGAAAGCGAGTTCGACGGCTTCGACGATCAAGGGCGCTTGTTGGGCCTTGATCTGACGATGCAGTTCAACGCGCTGAAATTACCCGCGATCTCCGTGCCGACGGGCTTTTCGAAGGACGGCCTGCCGACCGGGATGCAGATTGCCGGGCGGCGCTACGACGACCTCAGCGTGCTGCGCGTCGCCGCCGCGTTCGAGAAGGCCCGCCCTTGGGCCGACAAGCGCCCGCCGATCTGACGGCAGGGAAGCGAAGCAAGAGAGAAGTAGAGCCTCTACCACTTCTCGCCGAACGGGCGGACCGTAACCTCGAACGACCACACGGATCGGCCCTGGTGGACGACGTGATAGACCTCCTCCGCGATCTCGTCAGGCTGGCTGAAGAACTCCTCGGGCTCGTCGGGACGAAACTTGTCGCGCGTCCAGGGCGTGTTGATGGCCGCGTCGATCACGACATAGGCGACATGGATTCCTTGGGGCCCGAGGTGGCGCGCGAGTGATTCCGCCAGAATCCGCTGCGCCGCCTTGGTCGGGGCGAAGAGGGCGTAGTTGGGCACGCCCCGCAAGGCCGCCGTGTTGCCGGTCACGACGATCGCGCCATGACCCCGCTCGATCATCGCGGGCGCGAGCTCGCGCGCCATGTAGAGCAGCGAGGTCGTGTTGACGCGGAAGTTGCGCTCGAGCTCCTCGGGCTCGGCTTCGAGGAAGTTCTTGAAGGTGGCCCTGACGGCGTTGTGCACGATCACCTCAGGACACCCCATCTCGTCGCGCACGCTCCGGCAAACCCGGACGAGCCGGTCGAGGTCGGCGACATCACAGACATACGCTCGTGAGTCCGCGAGCTCCTTCTCGAGCGCCTCGAGCCGTTCCGGCTTGCGGGCCAGCATGGCGATGCGATAGCCGCCTTGGGTGAAACGCCGGGCGACGGCGGCGCCCGTGCCGTCGCCGACGCCGGTGATGAGACAGACTGGTTTGGCCATCGTGAGCCCCGTTGCCGTGAACCGAGAGAGAGCTAGCCCTCGATCACCCCGATCTGGCGGTAGAGGTCGTAGGTATCCTCGTTCGTCCAGATCTCGGCGATTTTGCCGTCCGCGATCCTGAGGACATCGATGCCGGTGATCTCGACGGGTCGCCCCGTCGCCGCGATCCCGAAGAAGTCGCCCCCATGGGTGCCGCGCAGGCGAAAGCGGCCCATTGCGCGGTCCCCTTCCGCGATCACCATCTCGACCGTCTCGTGCATGTCGGGAAAACCCTGACGCCACGCGCCGACGAGCGCCTTGATGCCGTCGATCCCCTGGGGCAGGCCTTCGGGCATCTGGTGATAGAAGATGTCCGGATGAACGAGCTCATCGGCGGCATCCGCGTTGCCCTTGCACCAGAACTCGTCGAAGTAACGCGCGAGAATCGCCTTGTTCGCCTCGAGAGACATTTACTCCTCGCTTCAAACCGCCAATCGCGCCGCGGACGCTTCCGCCCTAATCCCACCAGAGCATCGGCGCCGTGGTCACGGGCTCGTTGTGGTCTTTATGCACGATGAAGTTCTGCTCGAAGCCCGAGCTTCCCACGCCCGGCTTGGAGAGGAAGATCTCGACGCCGCAGGCCCAACCTTCCTCATAGATGTCGTCGCTCGAACAGAGCGACTTGCCGAAGAAGGGCGTCTCGATGAAGAGCCCGAGGCTGTGCCCGTAATGGGGCCATTTCTCCGAGAGCTGGTCGAGCCCGCTGCCGAATTCATGCATCAGCTCGTCGCCCAATTGCGCGATCTCCATCACCTTGACGCCCGGCCGCACGGCCTCCATCAGCCGCTCGCAATATTTTGCGTTGGTCTCGATCAGCTCCTTCTGCTCGGGCGTGGGCTTGCGCCCCACGACGGCGGTCCTTCCCGGATCGACATAGTAGCCGTGACAGAGCGGCCCATAGATCCAGGCGCGCACGAGCTCGCCCTCCTTGGGTGTGTCCTGGCTGTAGCCGGTCAGAGGGTTCTGACAGAAATAATGGATGAACTCGCCGTGGGAGACCGCGATGAGGTGCGAGCGTCCGCCGGAACGGGTGAGCTCGGCAGCCGCGGCCGCGGCCGATTCGGCCTCCGAGCGCCCGAGGCTCAAATTCTGCATCAGCAGGCTAAGCGCGCGCGAGCCGATGGCGCCCGATTCGCGCAGCGCATCCATCTCGCGCGGGCTTTTTATGCGGCGCAATTTGAGCACCAGATCGTCTTCGGGCACCCATTCAATGTCGGGCGTTAAGTCTTTCAGCTGCCACCAATATTTCATGGGAAGGAAATCGCTGCCCACGAGCGCCACGCGGCCCTTGACCCGACTCGCGTTCAAGGAATCGGCGACCCCCTTGATCGTGTTGTGATGCCATTCGATCCGGTCGGTCGGGATCGGCATCAGCTCTTCGCGGGGCGTGTCCTCGTCCGCCTGAAGCTCGGGCAACTCGCCCTGGCGCATGATCACCGCGTTGTGCGCGCGCGCGTTGAATTGGGAGACCTCACGGTTTTCCATGGAGCTGTCGATGCCGTGGCCGGTCGCGGTCGAGTAGAAGTTGGACAGGTAAAGGACGTCGCCGCAGCGGTCGAAGGAGCCGCCCGAGCGCCCCCAGACGACGGCGGTATCCAAGCCGCGCCCTTCCATCGCGGCGTGCACGCGGCTCCAGCGATCTTCATATTCATCTTGCGGGAAAAAACGCCCTGCGCCGGCGAGCGCGTTCACCATCCTCGGTCTCCCTCCGTGTCACTGGTCATGAGCGGTGCAAAGCGATCTTTCCCAAAGATAAGCGCCGTGAGAGGCCAAAAGCTCCCACGGCGCCCCTTCGAGTTGCGAACATCGCCGCCCGGCAGATAAGCGCACGTTACCCGCGCAGCGGCTGGGCGTCCTCGGCGAGCTCGGGAATGCGCCCGTCCTTGTAGGGGATCGTGTGCACGCTCGGCTTGTATTTCTTGGTGTCAATCAGCTTGCGGACGTGCTTCGCGATGTCGGCGTGGGTCGTGATCCAGACCTTCTGCTTCATCTTCAGCATGTCCTTGATCATCTTCTCGACATAGCGCAGGCGCGAAGGGCGCCCGCTGACGAAGGGATGCCAGGTGGTCATGAAGAAGCCCTTGTACTCATAGGCCGCCTCGAACTCGGACCAATAGACCTCGTGGGCGAGCCGCGGAGGCTGAATCGTCATCATGTAGTCGAGGTCGAAGTTGTGCACATAGTGGGGCCAGTCGTCGGTCGGCCAGTTGGCCGAGACCTCGATCAGCTCCTTGCCCGTGCGCGAGCGCATCAGGTAGGGCACGTCGTCGCCCATGAGCGAGCTGTCATAGAGAAAGCCGAGATCCGCCAGAATCTCGAGCGTGTTGCGCGAGAAGTTGTACCAGGGCGCGCGATAGCCGATCGGGCTCTTCCCCGTCATGCGCTTGTGCACCTCGACGGCGCGGCCCGTCCAGTAGGCCTCGCGATCGCGCGTGTTGAGATTCGGCAGTTCGTGCATATAGCCGTGATGGGCGATCTCGTGACCGCCCTTGAGCACGCGTTCGACCGCCTCGGGATGCTCCTCCATCGACCAAGCCGGCATGAAGAACGTCGTCTTCAGCTTGTATTTTTCGAACAGATCGCAGATCCGCGGGACAGCAATCTTCGGTCCGTAGCGCAGGTACGACATGGTCGAGACGCGGGTGTTCGCGTCCTCTGGATGCGCCATGTGGATAATGCTGTCGGCGTCCATGTCCCAACTGAAGGTCGCGGCGCAGCGACATCCTTTCGGCCACGGCACTGGGTTTTTTAGCATCTTGCTTCTCCCTCCTAAGGCGTTGCTGATCGCTGTTGTTTGTGGCAAGCGGGTTGCCCCGCGAGGCGGCGGCCGGAAAACCAACACCCTTAAGGCGCCTGCAGCGCCGTGCTGCGGGGTCTAAATCCGGTTGTTCAAAATCATGACGTGGCGCATGCACCTCCCAAAAAGCATCGCCGTCCCGACGGGGCTAAGCGCAGTCTTCGCCGCGTGAGGGCCCCACTCGCGGGCTACTTTAGTCCGGCCGTTGGATCGAGTCACGGGAGAATCGAGCACGCGCCTCGCAATCAGCCCATGCGCGGCCTCTCGGGTTGCGCTATGCTCGAACGGAAATGGAACGCCGCGCGGCGCAGCGCCGCACGGTGGCCGTGCCGCACGGTGGCCGCGCCACACGGTCCCGAGCATCGGATCGCCGGTGAATGCCGCGGAGACAGGAGATGAAGGGGGAAGCATCGATGAGCGCACTGACGAACGTCGAAAAGGTCATTCACGTGCCTGCGCGAACCGGCGCGAGCGTCACCGTCCCGAAAGGCACCCTGATCCGGTTCACGGATCTCGAGGGCCATCAGCCCATCGACCTCTGGACCTTCAGCCAAGGCGATCCCTGGGAATTTCTATCACCGGAACACACCAAGCCCTCGATCGAGAAGCTGTTTCCGCGCATGGGTGATTCGGCCTACAGCAATTTCCGCAACCCGATCGTCACCTTGATCGAAGACAATTCACCCGGTCAGCACGACATGGAATACGCGGCCTGTGACCAGGCGCGCTATGTCGAGCTCGGCGCGCCGATGCCCCATGCAAGCTGCCAGGACAATCTGCACAAGGAGCTCAAGAAGCTCGGCCTCGACGTCAAGGGCGTCATTCAACCCTGGAACCTCTTCACCAACTTCTTCATCAATCCCGACGGCACCTTCACCATCAAGGCGCCGGACACGAAGCCGGGCGACAACTGCACCATGCGCGTCGAGATGGACTGCCATGTCGTGATCTCCGCCTGCCCGCAGGAC
>JAPUJA010000185.1 GCA_027296525.1 Pseudomonadota bacterium
TTAATTCTAGCAGGGATGCGCGTGCCGCAGGGCGATCAGGCCGAGGCGACTCGGCCTATTTCTGGGCCCAACCGCCGCTTTCACTCTTGATCCACACGCCGCGGGGCACGTCGGCGGCAATGCGCTGAGCGTAGACGCGTCCAACGGCATCGGGGGACACGCCCTGCTCCGACGCCCGTTTGGTGTAAACGGCGCGGCGCTTATCATTCACTTCACCGATAAGGGCCCGGGCGTCGGCGCCGGCGGCCGAATCTCGCGCCTCCAGATAGCCGTCGAAACGCTCGCCAATGACTCCAGCGTTGCGGAAATCGTCTAGCGGATCCGCGTTCGCCGGAGACATCCCGGCGCCCGAACCCAGTATCAACGCAGCCATCAGGATCGCAGCAAAGGCCTGGAATATCGAGCGGAAGATCGGCCGGAATTTCGGTATGTGCCTCATGTTCAAGCCTCAGAAGATTTCGGGGTTGTCGTCGATGTCCTTGTCGGCCTGCTCTTCAATCTTCACGCGCACCTCGGCATCCAGCTTGATGTTCAAATTGATTGTGATGGGTTCGCGCGGCGCCTCGACCCTTATGGTTGGCTGGCACGCAACCGCAAGAAACGCGATGCCGACAAGGGCGGCGCGTCTTCGGCCTCGCGAACCAAACAGTGTGGAAGAAAAGGCCGAAACCATTTCGTCTAGAACCAACAGGGCCCCAAACGCGGACACGCCGCGGCGGCGCCGCGCAACCTTAGGTGTCATCGTAGATTCCCGAAAATGTTTCCCGAAATTGCCAAGCCCTGCCGAATCGCCTCGGAGATCGTATCCAGGTTAGTGCCCAACCGAATGTTGAAGTCAAACGGCTGACCCTCAAGTACCGCCGGGTTTTGCCCGCTCAGGCTGAGAAGGATCGTTGCTTCTCCATCTTCCGCCTTGTCGGCGGATAGTACCAGACTTTTGTAGTGAAAGTCCTCAAGAGCCCGCAGCATTAGATTGACCGATTCGCCGCCCCCCTTCAGGGCGTTCGCGACGGTTTCCGACTTTAGCTGGATGAGGCCCGGACCCAGGGCACGTAGCTCTGAATTTCGGATGATTACCGCGCCCGTATCTAGCACCGAAACCGGTACGTCGCCACTTATGACCCCGGTTCCGCTTAGCCCCTCTAGGGCCAGGAGGCCAAGCAGCTTCTCCAGGTCGATGTCTGCGAGCTTGATCACCAGGTCTTGCGCAGCCGCCGAAGGATCAATCAGGGCGTCTGAGGTCGCTAGGGTGCCACCGACGAACCCGGCTCGGGCCTTTTCGAGGAGGATCCGCACGGGGTCGCCTGGCAGAAGCTGGAAAACGGCCTCGACACCGTCCGTCGGCAAAACGAAGGTCGCCCCCTCGGCGGTAAGCCTCTGGCCGGCCGGTGTGGAGGGGGGCCAAAGGCTGTCGAACACGATCTGTCCTTGCAGGGATCTCACGCTTCCCTTTGAACTCGAAAAGGACAGAGACTCGAGCTCGAGCGTACCCTGCGAGAGTAATTCTCCGTTGCTTATAGTGACGGAGCCGCCGCCGCGGACCGATCCTTCCACGGCGCTTAGGAAATCGAAGCTAGGGAAAATATCTCGCGGTTGCAGGCCGGAGGGCGAGAAAGAGATGTCCTCTGCCTCGACGGAAAGGCGGGTCACATCGTCACCCGAAGATAGCGCGAGGCTCGCGATCTGCAGATCCCCGCGGTGAAATACGCGTGCCGAGCCCTCGACCCGTCCCGAGACGATATTGAAGGTGCCGTCCAGCCTCAGCGGCGCAACCTTGGGCGGTTCGGAGGCGTCCTCCAGGCTTGCAATTTCAAAGATCGTGGTTGCCGAGGACCCCTCGGGATCGATTGTCACGCGGGCGCTCAATCCGCTGAAAGTGGCGCCGTGTCCCAACGCCGCCACTCGAGCATCGCTGAGGCCGATGGCCGAGCTGATGCGCCCGGCCGGGGAGATGGCAGCTTCAACCGACAGCGGACCTGCGGCGACTTCAACGCGAGTCGTTTCGCCGCTGTCCTCGATCAGCTCGGCGACGAAGTCCGCCGGCTCAATCTCCGCCGCGAATGCAAACCGCGGCGCCCCGTCCCCGTCCGCTCGCGTCAGCGTCATGTCGAGCTTATTGAGTCGAGCGCGGAACCGCCCGGGAATCGCCAGCGCATCTCCATACTTTGCCGATTCGGCGACGATTTCCCCCCTCTCCCGCAAACGGATGCGAGCGCTGGATCCATCCCAGGCAAAATCCAGGGCGGCTTGAATGCTGGCGGGACCGGATGTAGCTCGGCCGCCACTTATGCCAGCGGCGTGCGCCTCCAACGCCGCCGTGCCGGTCACATCGCCGTCCTCGCTGCGCGCGGCCTCGCCCGCCAACTGGATTGTGGTTCCCGTGAGACCGATCCCGGGCCAGAAATCGGCGCCCGCGAGACGAACAAAATACTCCTCGATCTCGATCGAGCCCGGGCGAAAACGTTCATCCCACCGCGTCGTTACCCGCGAATCGATCCGCAGGGCGGCCTCACCCGGACCCGCCACGAGCAAAGACCCCTCGCCGATGATCGTGTATCCCGGC
>JAPUJA010000186.1 GCA_027296525.1 Pseudomonadota bacterium
GGCGCCGAGACCGATGATCGAGATACCGATCAGCAGATTGAGCGGGTGCTGGGCGGGGAAGACGAGCGGCGCGCCGCTGACGAGGCCTTGCAGCTTCGTGAAGGCGACGATCGAGCCGGTAAAGGTGATCGCCCCGATCACGATCCCGAGGCTCATCTCGATGCGGCTCACCACCTTGATGGCGTCGGCGGTGCCGATGTGGAAGGTCTCCGGGCTGTTGAGCGCGGCGCCCGCGACGAGCACGGCGGCGAGCCCCACGAGGCTGTGAAACGCCGCCACGAGCTGGGGCATCGCCGTCATCTTGATGCGGAACGCGATGACGGTTCCGATGGCGCCACCGATCAGGACGCCGATGATGATCGTCTCATAGGCGACGACCACCGGTTGCGCGAGGGTCGTACCGACCGCGATGGCCATGCCGGCGATGCCGAAGAAATTGCCGGTGCGCGCGGTCGACGGCGACGACAGGCTGCGCAGCGCCATGATGAAGCAGACCGACGCGATCAGATAGAGAATGGCGGAGAGGTTTTCGGACAAGGCGCTTGGGCCCTTACTTTTTCTTCTTGTACATCTGAAGCATGCGTTGGGTCACCGTGAAGCCTCCGAAAATATTGACCGCCGCCAAGCCCACGGCGATGCCGCCCAGGAGCTTCGAAATGCCGAGCCCGTCGGGCCCGGCCGCGAGCAAGGCGCCGACGATGATGACGCTCGAAATGGCGTTGGTCACCGACATGAGCGGCGTGTGCAGCGCAGGGGTTACGCTCCAGACGACGTAGTAGCCGATGAAGACCGCGAGCACGAAAACCGTGATCGAGATCACGAGCGGATCGACGCCCAATGACTGGCCCAGTTCCATTCTCACCCCCCTCCAGAGTTAAACGCGTCGTTGACGACGGCGCCGCCGCGCGTCAAGAGCGCGCCTTTGATGATTTCGTCTTCCCAGTCGATCTTGAGGGACTTCGTTTCCTCGTCGATCATCGGCGCGATCAGGTTGTAGAGATTCTTGGCGTAGAACGCGCTGGCGTCGATCGGAACCCGACTCGGAACGTTGGCGTAACCGACGATCTTGACGCCATCCCGTTCAACCACCCGATCTTTTTCCGTGAGCGCACAGTTGCCCCCCGCCTCGACCGCGAGATCGACGATCACCGATCCCGCCCGCATGTCGCCGACCATCTCTTCCGTGATGAGAAGCGGCGCGGGCTTTCCCGGGATGAGCGCCGTCGCGATGACGATGTCCGTCTTCTTGAGGGTCTCGTGGATGAGCATCGCCTGGCGGCGCTTGTATTCCTCGTCCATCTCGCGCGCATAGCCGCCTTCGGTCTCGGCTCCCCCGGCGCCTTCGACCCCGACGAACTTCGCGCCCAGGCTCTCGACCTGTTCCTTCACCGCCGGGCGCACGTCGAAGGCCGACACCACGCCGCCCAGGCGCTTCGAGGTCGCGATCGCCTGAAGCCCGGCGACCCCGGCACCCAAGACGAGAACCTTCGCGGGCACGATCGTGCCCGCCGCGGTCATCATCATCGGCATCAGGCGGTTGAACTCGCTGGCCGCGTCGAGCACGGCTTTATAGCCGGCGATCGTGCTCTGGGATGAGAGCGCGTCCATGCCTTGCGCCCGGCTGATGCGCGGAATGAGCTCCATGGCGAGCGCCGTGATTCCGCGCCGGGCGTAGTCCTCGACCTGCGCGCGGTTGGCGAGCGGGGCGAGCAGACCGATGAGCACCGTCTCGGCCGGCATCAGATCGAGCTCCTCCGGGCCGCCTTCGCCCTGGGTCATCGGGCGCTGCACCTTGAACACGAGGTCGGCTTCGCCGTAAACCGCGGCGGCGTCGGGAGCGATGAGCGCGCCCGCCTCTTCGAACACCTTGTCGGGGATCGCGGCGGCCTCGCCCGCCCCGGACTGGACGACGAGCTCGGCGCCCTTTGCGACGAATTTCTTCACGACCTCGGGCGACATGGCCACCCGTCGTTCTCCGTCACGAATCTCCTTGGGAACGGCGATCTTCATTGCGGCCTCGTTCGCTCACCTCAAGACGAATCGGATGTCCCGCTTGAAGGGGCGCGACACAATGCCCGCTCCGATATCTTTTGCCAAGAGGCCGCCGCAAAAGTTTCGCGACCGGCGGCGTGGCGCGCGACGCCACGGCTCGAGGGGCCTTGCGTGCCCGCTTTTTCAGGCGAAAAGCTTGTTGTAGGCGTCAAGCGCCGCGACCTTGTAGCACTCGGCCAAGGTCGGATAGTTGAATACCGTCTCCAGGAAGTAGTCGAGACCGCCTCCCAATCCCAAGACCGTTTGGCCGATATGAATGAGTTCGGTGGCTCCCGTACCGATCGCGTGCACGCCGAGCAGCCTTTGGTCCTCGCGATGGAAGAGCAGCTTCAAGAACCCGCTGTTATCGCCCATGATTTGCCCGCGGGCGATTTCACGGTAGCGGGCGACACCGGTTTCGTAGGGTATCTTCCGCTCGGTCAATGTCTGCTCGGCGGCCCCCACCATGGAGGCTTCGGGGATCGAATAGACGCCGATGGGGAAATGTTCGGCCATCGGCTTGGCCTCGATTCCGAAGGCGTGGCAAGCGGCGAGTCGGCCTTGCTCCGACGAGGTCGCGGCCAGCGACGGATAGCCGATGACATCGCCGCCGGCGTAGATATGAGGCACCTTGGTGCGAAACCTTCGGTTGACCTTGATCCGCCCATGGGAATCGGAGGTGAGGCCGGCCACCTCGAGATTGAGCGCGTCCGTGGATCCAACGCGCCCGGTCGAGAACAGGACGAGGTCCTTGACCAGTTTCTTGCCCGATTCGAGATAGACGATCGAACGCCGCGGTCCTTTACGCGAAATCTCAAAATGCGAGACCCTTTCGCCCAGATGAAAGCGCACGTTGCGATCGCGCATCTGGTGGATGAGCTCGTCGACGATCTCCGTATCGAGGAATTCCAGCGGCCGCTGGCGAGCATCGACGACCGTCACCTGGACCCCGAAGTTTGCGAACATCGAGGCATACTCGATGCCGACCACGCCGCAGCCCACCACGATCATGCTGCGCGGCAGCTCCTTGAGCTGAAGCACCTCGTCGCTCGTGATGACCAACGCGTCGGTCGCCGGGACGCCCTCGGGCCGCACGGGCCGCGTGCCCACGCCGATAAAGATCTTCGATGCCGACACGACCTGGTGATGGTCGTCCGACCGGACGGCGAGGCTGTGCGGGTCCTTGAACGACGCGGTGCCGTGAATGAACCCGACATTGTTCCGTGCGAGCTGATCCTCGAGCACCCGCGTCTCGCGCTCTTCGATCGCCGCAACCCGCGCAAACAGCTGTTCCGCGCTCGGTGCGGCGCCATACCCAAAGCCGTTCCGCGGGGCCTGGTGATCGCCATGGCTGTTATGACCGTTCGAGAAGGAAAGCACCGCCTCGCGGAAGGTCTTGCTCGGAATCGTGCCCTTGTGAAGGCACACGCCTCCGACATCGCGGTTGCGCTCGACGACGGCCACCCGCTTGCCCCTCTTGGCGGCCTGAACGGCGGCGCGCTGGCTCGCCGGGCCACTGCCGATGCAGAGGAAATCGAAATCGTATTTCGGGCGCATCTTTCTGCCTTGCATCCCTGGCGCCGCTGGAACCCGCCGGCGGACGGCAGCCCCTCATGGGTTGGGGCAAACTGCGGTAAATAGGGTTAAAGATTCATGAGTATCGGGAGGGGTGGCGGCCGTGATCGGCGGTGAAGCCGCTGGCCCGAAGCGCCTCCCCCTGGCGCCCGGCCATCACCCCCGGCTCGAAGCCGGCGATCAGCTCCTCGAACAGACGGTGCCAGTTGATCTCCGCCTTGAGGTGCAGGAAAACCGCGCCGAGCCCGATCGCGGCGCGGTCCACGAGCACGAACTCCCGGGGCGGCGTGACGCCCCCGAGCCGGCGGAGCTCGACATGGACCTTCGCGGCGACGCCCGCGCCGTAGGTGCCGCTCGGTTCCTCCTGGATCAGGCGCACCCGATCGTCGAGCAGCGGCCCGTAGAGATATTTCGCCCAGATGTTGAGGACATCGACCATCTCGGTCGAGATTTCGTGAAAGCCCCAGGTCTCGTAGGCGTGGACCGCGAGGTCTTGATCGTTCCGCTCGATCGCCCGGTAGAGGTCGATCACCCCCTGGACGAACTTGGCCGCGAACAGACGAATGCAGCCGAAGTCGAGGAGGTTGATCGCGCCCCCCGGGCGCACGGAATAATTGCCGAGATGGGGATCGCCGTGGATCACCCCGTAACGGTAGAAGGGCCGGTACCAAGCCCGGAACATGTTCCGCGCCACCCGGTTGCGCTCCTCGAGAGGGCGCTCGAGCACCGACAGCAGCGGCGCGCCCTCGAGCCAAGTCATGGTGAGCAAGCGCGCGCTGGAAAGCTCCGGCACGAGCTCGGGCACGTGGACCTCCGGTTCATCGGCGAGCATCAGGGCATAGAGCGCCATGTGCCGGGCCTCGCGCTCATAGTCGAGCTCTTCGCGCAGCCGGGCGGTGAGTTCGGCATGAATCTGCGTGGGATCGATCGTCGGATCGTAGCGCCGGTAGAGCGCGAAGACGAGCTTGAGCTGGGCGAGATCCGCCTCGACCACCGAGCGCATGTCCGGATATTGAAGCTTGCAGGCGAGCCGCCGGCCATCGAGGCCGATCGCCCGGTGAACCTGGCCGAGTGAAGCCGCCGCCGTGGCCTCGTGTTCGAACTCGGTAAACCGCGCTTGCCAGTCGCGGCCGAACTCGGCCCGCATCCGCCGCTTGACGAAGCCCCAGCCCATGGGCGGCGCTTGGGACTGCAACTTGCCGAGATGCGCGAGATATTCCTCAGGAAGCGCATCCGGGATCGTGGCCATGAGCTGCGCGACCTTCATGAGCGGCCCCTTGAGGCCGCCGAGCACGCGGGCCAGGTCGGCCGCATGCTTCTCGCGATCGAGCGTAACGCCCAGATAGCGCGCCCCGGCGAGCCGCGCGGCGAGCCCACCGACCGAACTCCCCACTTGGGCGTAGCGCCTGATGCGCCCGCCGAAGGAACCGTCCGCGCCCTGGCCGCCGAGCGCCATCACATCGTCTCCTCGAGCTCGTCGATGAAGGTCTTCACGACACCCAAGCCTTTCGACCAGAAGGCGGGCTCGCTCGCATCGAGGCCAAAAGGTGCGAGCAACTCCTTGTGGCGGAGCGTGCCGCCCGCCTTGAGCATCTCGAGATACTTCTGCTGAAAGCCCGCCTCGGCCTCTTGATAGACGGCGTACAGCGCGTTCACCAGACAATCACCGAAGGCGTAGGCGTAGACGTAAAAGGGCGAATGAATGAAGTGCGGAATGTAGCTCCAATAATGTCGATAACCGGGCTCGAATCGAAAGGCGGGTCCGAGGCTCTCCTCCTGAACCGCCATCCAGATCTCGCCGATGCGCTCGGGCGTGAGTTCACCGGAGCGTCTTTCGTCATGGACGAGTCGCTCGAACTCGCAGAAGGCGATCTGGCGCACGACGGTGTTCAACATGTCCTCGATCTTGCCGGCGAGCAAGATTCGCCGCCGCTCGGGCCGCATCTCCGCGTCGAGCATCGACCGGAAGGCGAGCTGCTCGCCGAACACGGAGGCGGTCTCCGCGAGCGTGAGCGGCGTCTGCGCCATGAGAGCCCCTTTGGGGGCCGCGAGCAATTGATGGACCCCGTGGCCAAGCTCGTGGGCAAGGGTCATGACGTCTCGCGATTTACCAAGATAATTCAATAGGATATAGGGATGGGCCGAAGGCACCGTCGGATGCGAGAAGGCGCCCGGCGCCTTGCCGGGCTTGACCGGCGCGTCGATCCAGCGGTTGTCGAAGAAGCGTCGCCCGAGCTCGGCCATCTCAGGCGCAAAATCGCCATAGGCCGCGAGCACGAGGGCCTTGGCCTCCTCCCAGGGATAGACCCGGTCATCGTCCTTCGGCAATGGCGCGTTCCGGTCCCAATAGTCGAGCCTGTCGACACCCAACCAGCTGGCCTTGAGCCGATAGTAGCGATGGGAAAGATCGGGATACGCCGCCTTGACGGCGGCGATCAAGGCATCGACGACGTCGTCTTCGACGTGATTGCTCAGGTTCCGTGACGAGATCGGCCGTGCGAAACCGCGCCAGCGGTCCTCGATTTCCTTCTCCTTCGCGAGCGTGTTCGTGATCAGCGCGAAGATGCGCGCCTCATCGGTGAAAACCGCCGAGAGCGCCTCCGCCGCTTGCTTGCGCCGGGCGGCGTCCTTGTCCGAGAGCAGATGGAGCGCCTCGGCGCTGGTCAGCTCGCGCCCGCCGACCGAAAACCGTTGGGCGGCGGTCGTCTCGTCGAACAGGCGTATCCAAGCCGTGCGGCCGGCCACTTCCTGCTCGTGCATGAATTTCTCGAGCTCATCGGAAAGCTGATGGCGACGAAAAGCGCGCAGGTCGCGTACCCACGGGGCGTAATGCGCGAGCGCCGGCGCCGCCATCTTGGAGGTGAGGGCATCGTCCTCGATGCGATTGAGTTCGAGAGCGAGACAGAGGAGGTTCACCGAGATTTCGTTGACCCGTTCCTGGGTCATCTGGAAGAAGCGTCCCGCTTCCGGATCCTCCATCCGGCCGGCGTAATAGAGCTGGGCAAAGCTCGTCACCCGACCGAGGACCTCCTCGATCCGTTCGTATTCGGCGACGGCGTCGCCCAGGCCGGCCCCGTCGAGGGCGGCGATCTTGCCCGCGTAACGGTCCTGAAAGGCCTGGGCCGCCGCCGCCGCCTGCTCGATATCGCTGGTCAGCTCGGCGGCATCCGGGCCCGGATAGAGATCGCCCAGATCCCATTCCGGCAGGCTGCCGAGATCGGCCGCGGAGGCGGTAGGCGCCGTCGCCATGGTGATCTCCTCGAGGCTCTCTGGCACGCGTCCGCCCGCGCTTACGCCCTGGGAGCGGCCGGCCGGCGCCAACGAACGCTGGGACGCGCGTCGCAGGGTGATTATCATGACCCGCCGCGCAACGCGCAATTCGTTTGACCCCGGATGCCATGAAGCCACCGAAATACGACGACTGGCGCAACCTGCCCGAGATGTTCTTCGAGCGGGCGGCAGAGCTCGCGGACAAGCCGTTCCTCTGGGCGAAGAAAACCGGCGCCTATCGGCCCCTCAGCTGGCGCCAGACGGCCCAACGGGTAAGCGCCCTCTCCCGGGGCCTGCGCGCGCTCGGGATCGCGGCGGGCGATCGGGTGGCGCTCGTCTCGGAGAACCGGCCTGAGTTCGCGATCGCGGACTTCGCGGTCATGGCCGCGGGCGCCATAACGGTGCCGACCTACACGACGCACACGACCCGGGACCACCGCCATGTCCTCACCGATTGCGGGGCCAAGGCGGTCATCGTCTCGAGCGCGAGTCTGGCCGCGCGCCTTCTGCCGGCGGCAAACGATGCCCGGGAGGTGCGTTTCGTCGTCACCATGGAGCCCGTGTCCGAGGGCGCGGGCCTCACTGTCGAGATCCATTCCTGGGACGAGGTTCTGACCCTCGGCCGTGAACGGCCGGACGACGTCGGCGAGATCGTTGCCCGGGCCGCGCCCGATGACGTCGCCTGCCTGATCTACACCTCGGGCACCGGCGGCAACCCCAAGGGCGTCATGCTGAGCCACCGGGCGATCCTGTTCAACTGCATGGGCGCCCACAGCCTCTTGGAAGAGATCGGCCTCGAAGACGAGGTGTTTCTTTCCTTCTTGCCGCTCTCCCATTCCTACGAGCACACCTGCGGGCAGTGCTTCCCGATCTCGATTGGTGCCGAGATCTATTACGCGCAAGGGATCGAGAGCCTGTCGGCCAACTTGCTCGAGGCGCGCCCGACTTTCATGATCAGCGTGCCCCGCCTCTACGACATGATGCGCCAACGCATCCTGCACGCCATGCGCCGTGAAGGCGGCTCGAAGGAAAAGCTCTTCATGAAGGCCGTTGAGCTTGGCTCGCGCGCCTACGAGCGCCGCGGCGGACTGCGCCTGACCGAACGGTTCTACGACTTCGCGCTCAAACGCCTGGTGCGACAAAAAGTAAAGGAGCGCTTCGGCGGCCGGCTCAAGGCGATGGTTTCGGGCGGTGCGCCGCTGAATTACGAGGCGGGCCTTTTCTTCACGGCGCTCGGCATCCGGATCCTGCAAGGCTACGGACAGACCGAGGCCGCGCCTGTGGTCAGCTGCAACCCGCCCCGGCGGGTCAAGCTCAAGACCGTCGGGCCGCCCCTGAAGGACGTCGAGGTGAAGATCGCCGAGGACGGCGAAATTCTCGTCAAAGGGCCGCTCGTCATGGAGGGCTATTGGAACAACCGCGAGGCGAGCGTCGAGGCGCTCCGCGACGGTTGGCTGCACACGGGCGATGTGGGCGCATTCGACGAGGACGGCTACCTCATGATCACCGATCGCAAGAAGGACATCATCGTGCTGTCGGGGGGCGACAATATCTCGCCCCAACGGATCGAAGGGATTCTCACCCTGCAGCCCGAGATCGAGCAAGCCATGGCG
>JAPUJA010000187.1 GCA_027296525.1 Pseudomonadota bacterium
TCAGCGCATCGAACGTCGCCTTGACCATGTTGTGCGGGTTGGCCGAGCCGAGCGACTTCGCCACCACGTCCTGAATGCCCAAGGTCTCGAACACCGCGCGCATCGGGCCGCCGGCGATGATGCCGGTACCTTCCGGGGCAGTGCGCATCACCACCTTGCCGGCGCCATGACGCCCCTCGATGTCGTGGTGCAGGGTGCGCCCCTCGCGCAGAGGCACTCGGATCATTCTGCGCTTGGCCCGCTCGGTGGCCTTGCGGATGGCCTCCGGCACCTCGCGGGCTTTGCCCGCGCCAAAGCCCACGCGCCCGTTCGTATCGCCCCCCACGACGAGCGCGGTGAAGCCGAAACGGCGTCCGCCCGTGACCACCATTGCGACCCGGTTGATGTCGACCAATCGATCGATGAACTCGGGATCGTCGCGAAGCAGACCCCCGGCTGGATTTCGTGCCATGGCGATATCTCCTAAAAGGACAGGCCGGCTTCACGGGCCGCGTCGGCGAGAGCCTTGACGCGCCCATGATACTTGTAGCCGCCCCGATCGAACACGACCTTGGCCACGCCTTTGGCCTTGGCCCGCTCGGCGAGGCGCGCGCCAACCGTCGCCGCCGCCTCGCGATCCGCGCCCTTCTGGAGGGTCTCGCGGAGCGCCTTCTCGAGGCTCGAGGCCGCCGCTATCGTATGCCCCTTCTCGTCGTCAATCACCTGGGCATAAATATGCTTATTCGAGCGGAACACGGACAGGCGGGGGCGCTTCCCCCCCTGTTTGCGAACACGCGTCCGCACGCGCGCCCGCCGCCGTTTAAGCAAATCCTTAACTGTCTTCATCGCTCGATCGCCTACTTCTTCTTGCCTTCCTTGCGACGCACATATTCACCGACGTAACGAATCCCCTTCCCCTTGTAGGGTTCTGGAGACCGGTATGCGCGGATCTCGGCCGCCACCTGGCCCACCGCCTGACGATCCGCTCCACTTACGGCAACCATCGTGGGGCGCTCGCATTTGATCTCGATCCCGTCGGGAATGGGATGGCTGATCGAATGGCTGTAGCCGAGCTCGAGGGTCAACGTCTTTCCGGCCACCGAGGCGCGGTATCCGACGCCGATGATCTCCAGATTGACCGTGAAGCCTTCGCTAACGCCTGTGATCATGTTGTTTATGATGCTGCGCGAGAGGCCCCACATCTGATGCGCACGTTTGGACTCGTCCCGAGGCGTCACGACGATCGTATCGCCCTCGCGCGCCGCGGCGATTTCGGACGCCAACGTCACCCGAAGCAGCCCCTTCTGCCCCTTCACCTCGACATCCTGCCCGGCGATGTTCACGTTCACCCCGGACGGAATAGACACAGGCAATTTGCCGACACGTGACACGTTCACTCGCCTTAAAAGACCCTGCACAAGACTTCGCCGCCGACATGCGCCACGCGCGCCTCGAGATCCGACATGACACCGCGCGGGGTCGACAGGATGGAGATGCCCAAGCCGCTATAGACCTTCGGCAAATCCTTGATCGAGGAATAGACCCGTCTACCCGGTCTGGAGACACGCGCGATCTCCCGGATCACCGGCTGGCCCGCGTGATATTTGAGCTCGATGTTAAACGAGGCCTTGCCACCGTCCAAGTCCCGACGGGAAAAATCCCGAATGTATCCTTCGCGTTTGAGGACCTCGAGAACGTTCCCTTTCAGCTTCGAGGCCGGACAGGCCACCTGGTTGCTGCCGTTGGTCTGGCCGTTTCGAATGCGTGTAAGCATATCGGAGAGGGGATCGGTCATGGACATGCCGGCACCTCCTCTACCAACTCGACTTCACCATGCCGGGTATTTGCCCGGCGGAGGCGAACTCGCGAAGGGCAATTCGCGATAACCCCAGCTTGCGATAATAACCACGCGGCCGGCCGGTCAACATGCAGCGGTTCCGCACGCGCACGGGCGAACCGTTGCGGGGAAGCTTGGCGAGCTTGAGAACCGCTTCGAAGCGTTCTTCCGCCGGGCGCGACTGATCCCGGATAATCGCCTTAAGTGCATTGCGTTTCTCTCGCTGACGCTCCGCGATCTTCTGGCGACGCATATTTTTCTGAATGGCGCTTGTTTTTGCCATCGTGATGATACCTCCGTCTTTTCCTCTCTCAAGACTCTAACGTAGGGAATGGGAAGTCGAAGGCCTCCAGAAGCGCTCTCGCCTCCTCATTCGTCTTCGCCGAAGTGCAAATGACAATATCGAGCCCGCGAATCTTATCGACCTTGTCGTAATCGATCTCGGGAAAGACGATTTGCTCCTTTATGCCGAGGGCGTAATTCCCCCGACCGTCGAAACTCTTATCGGACAGACCCCGAAAATCGCGAACACGCGGAAGCGCGATATTCACGAGACGATCCAAAAACTCGTACATCCGATCGCGGCGGAGCGTTACCTTGCAGCCGACCCGCATTCCTTTTCGCACCTTGAAGGTCGCCACCGACTTGTGCGCCTTGATCATGATCGGCTTTTGCCCCGCGATCAGCGCGAGATGCTTCGCCGCCGGCTCGATCTGCTTGCTGTCCTGGGTCGCCTCGCCGACACCCATATTGAGAACGATCTTTTCGAGACGCGGCACCTGCATCACATTCCCGTAACCGAAACGGGTCTGAAGCTCAGGCCGTATTTCCTGAAGATATTTTTCGTAAAGCCGCACAGTCATAAAGAAATAGCCTTATATATCAATGACTTCACCGGAGCGCTTCGCATAGCGGACT
>JAPUJA010000188.1 GCA_027296525.1 Pseudomonadota bacterium
CAGGCGCTGCTCCTTCAACTCGGTGAACCCTTGGGGGTGAAGACGAAGCCCGGGCTTTACGTGAAGTGGCCGTTCATGCAGAACGTCGAGATGTTCGACAAACGGATCCTCGACTATGACGTTCCGGTGGAGGAGGTGATCACGTCCGATCGGAAGCGGCTCGTGGTCGACACCTTCGCGCGCTATCGGATCGTCGATCCGCTGAAGTTCTTTCAGTCGGTGGGCACCGAAGCCGTCGTGCGCAACCGGCTGGGCGCAATCCTCAACGCCCGAACCCGCGAGGTGCTGGGTCGGGTTCCCTTGATCACCGTGGTCTCGGGCGAGCGCGCGGGTCTGATGAGCAGCATCGCCGCGCTCGTCAATCAGGAAGCGAGGAGCTTCGGGGTCGATGTGATCGACGTGCGCATCAAGCGCGCGGACCTGCCGCAGGAGAACAGCCAGGCGATCTATCTTCGTATGCAGACCGAGCGCGAGCGCGAAGCGCGCGGATACCGCGCCCAGGGCGCGGAAATGGCGCAGCGAATTCGCGCGTCGGCCGAGCGCGACCGGACGGTGATTCTCGCGGAGGCTCAACGGGACGCACAGTTTCTGCGCGGCGAGGGCGACGCCGAGGCGATTCGTATCTTCGCCGAGGCGTTCAACCAGGATCCCGATTTCTTCGCCTTCTATCGGTCGATGGAGGCCTATCGCAAGTCGCTCAACAAGGACGACACGACGATGGTGCTTTCGCCCGAAAGCGAGTTCTTCGAGTTCTTCGGTAACGCCTTTGGGACGGGCCGCGCGCCCGGTGAGTGAGGCCCCGCCACCGATCACCTGAGGCCGTACGGGATGCCGTTCGGACGTGCGCTCGCGGGCAGCATCGCTACGGGCGTTCTTGAATTGGTCCCCCGTATCGCCTGGAAATCGGAAGTAAGCCGTGCCTCCACGCGCTCGATGCCCGGCGCCCCTCAAGATAAGGAGGGGCGCTCGTTGCGGGCGGGGGAGGCGCCGTGATTGCTGAAGGATCATGACGGAATCGCATCACGAGAATGCCGTGCGCCCGCTCGCGGGGCTCGTCCTCGCCGGAGCGATCCTCGCCGTCGGTTCGTTCCTTGGCGCGCCGGCGGATGCGCGCAGCGCGCCTGAAAGCTTCGCCGACCTCGTCGAGAGACTGATGCCGGCGGTCGTCAACATTTCGTCTTACCGGGGCGAGTTCGAGGCGTTGGAGAGCGTGGGGGACTACCCGATGCTGCCGCCGGGCGCGCCCTATGGAGATTACTTCGGCTTTTACGAGGACTATGGCGGGGAAGGCTCAGAGGATGACGGTTTCGGCGGCCTCATCTCGCTCGGCTCGGGCTTCATCATCGACCCGGAGGGATATGTGGTCACGAACGCCCATGTGGTTGACGCGGCGGACAATGTCGCCGTTCTGCTCGAGGACAACACCGTGCTGAAGGCGGAGATCGTCGGGCGCGACCCGAAGACCGACCTCGCGCTTCTCAAGGTCGATGCGGGGCGCGAGCTGCCCTCCGTCGCGTTCGGGGATTCGGACGCCATGCGCGTGGGCGATTGGGTCATCGCCATCGGCAACCCCTTCGGTCTCGGCAACTCGGTCACCGCGGGCATCATCTCGGCGCGCGAGCGCGACATCAATGTGGGTCCGTATGACGATTTCCTGCAGACCGACGCACCGATAAACCGTGGCAATTCCGGCGGCCCGATGTTCAACGTCGATGGCGACGTGGTCGGCGTGAACACTCTGATCTTCTCGCCCTCGGGCGGCAGCGTGGGGATCGGCTTTGCGACCTCCTCCGCCCTGGCCGAACGGGTCATCGAACAGCTTCGCGAGTATGGCCGTACCCGCCGCGGCTGGCTCGGCGTGCGCATTCAGTCGGTTTCGCGCGCCTTCGCCGAAGAGCGGGGCTTGAGTGAGCTCAAGGGCGCGCTCGTCGCCTCGGTCACGGACGGGGGGCCGGCTCATCTCTCGGAGATCGAGGCCGGCGACGTGATCCTCGAATTCGACGGGATCGAGGTCGTGACGCGCCGGATGCTGCCGCGTATCGTCGCCAATACCGAAATCGGCGAAGCGGTCCGCGTGGTCCTTTGGCGCGACGGGCGGGAGATGGACGTCGATGTGACGATCGGTGAGCTCGACGAGTCCGACCGGTTTGCCGCCTTCGAGCCGGTGCCCACGGGGCCCGAAGAGAGGATCGAGGTTTTGGGTCTTGCGCTCGCTTCGATGACGCCCGAGCTTCGCGAGCGCTTCGGGATCGGCGCGGATGTCGGCGGTGTCGTCGTCACCGAGCGGCTCGACGGGGAGAGTGATGACCCGGAATTGCGGCCGGGTGACGTGATCGTCAGCGTGGCTAAGAAAGAGGTCGAGACGCCGGCCGAGGTCTCGGCGACCATCGAGCTGCTGCGAGGCGAGGGCGCCCGGACGGTGCTCGTGCTTCGGTATCGCGAGGGAAGCGAGCACTTCGTCACGGTCGATATCGCGCCGAGCTGACCCGGCGGGAGGCGAGCCGCCGATCTTCTTCGACGCGCCGCCGCGGTCCGTCGTGATGGGAGCGGCTCACGCAACCGGGGGAGCACCGACTTGGAGCGATCGCTTCTTCGTCCCTTCCGGGCGCTGCGCCCGGCGCCCGAGCGCGCGGGCGAGGTGGCGGCACCGCCCTATGACGTGGTGAGCCGGGAAGAGGCGTACCGGGCGGCCAAAGACAATCCCTTGAGCTTCCTCCATGTCTCGCGGGCCGAGGTCGATCTTCCACCGGGAGCTTGTGCCTATTCGGGCGAGGTCTACGCCAAGGCCAGCGCCAACCTTGCCCGTCTCATGGAAGAGGGCGTGCTCCGCCAGGACCCGGTCGCGGGCTATTACGTCTACCGGCTGAGTCTGAGCGGGCACACGCAAACCGGCATCGCCGGCGCGGTGGCGATCGCGGCCTATGAAACAGAGCGAATCCGGCGCCACGAGCTCACGCGCCCGGACAAGGTGGAGGACCGGCAACGCCACATCGCGGCGCTCGACGCCCAGTCGGGGCCGGTGCTCCTGATTCACCGGCCGCTGCCGACGGCCAAGGCGATCATCGGCGAGATCGTCGCGAGCCCCGCCGCCCTCGATATCGCAGGCTCGGACGGCACGCGCCACGCGCTCTGGCCCGTGGTGGATGCGGGGCGCATCGAAGCCCTCTCGGGCGCTTACGAAACGCTCACGGCTCTTTATATCGCGGACGGGCATCATCGCACGGCCGCCGCCCTGAAGGTCGCCCAGGAGCGGCGCAGGGGCGAGCCCGACCCGGAGGCGCCCCATGAGCGCTTCCTGGCCGTCGCCTTCCCGGCCGATGAGGTCCGGCTGTTCGGCTACCACCGCATGGTGCGCGATCTCGGCGGGCACGCGCCCGCTCGGTTTCTCGAGGCGCTCGGCGAGGCCTTCGGGATCTCGCCGGTTCAAGGGCCGCTGCAACCAGAGAGCCGTCATCGGTTTGGCATGTATTTGGCGGGGCGGTGGTATCGGCTCGAGCTCCGTGCGCCGCCGCCGGCCGGTGGGCCGGTGCTCGATCGGCTCGATGTCAGCCTGCTGTCCAAGCGGCTGCTCGAACCGATTCTCGGGATCACCGATCCGCGCCAGGACGATCGCATCGATTTTGTCGGCGGCCCGGCGGGGTTGAGCCAACTCGAACGGCGGGTGGATGGCGGCCAGATGGCGGTGGGGTTCGCGCTCCATCCGGCGAGTGTGCAAGAGCTGATGGCGGTCGCCGATGCGGGCCAGGTCATGCCGCCCAAATCGACCTGGTTTGACCCCAAACTGGCGGATGGCCTCATGACCTATCGGCTCGACGGGACGCGCGGCGGCGCGGCTTGACGGGGACGCGCGGTGCGTGCGGTCGAGCAGGAGATCGGAGCTCGAGGGGCCAGGGACGGGGCCTTGATCGTCGTCGCCGGGCCGACGGCGAGCGGCAAGTCGGCCCTCGCGCTCGCCCTCGCGGAGGCGCTCGACGGCGTGGTGATCAACGCCGACAGCGTGCAGCTCTACCGCGAGCTCCGGATCCTTTCCGCGCGCCCGGGACCCGATGAGGAGGCGCGTGCGCCTCATCGGCTCTACGGTGTGCTGCCGGCGGGTGAGGCCTGCTCGGCCGGGCGTTGGCGGGCCCTGGCCGAGGGTGAGATCGAGCGCTGTTGGCGAGAGGGCCGGCTGCCGATCGTCGCGGGCGGCACGGGGCTCTATTTGCGGGCGCTGTTGAAGGGTCTCGCGCCGGTCCCCTCGATCCCTGAAGCCGTCCGCCGCCGCGCGCGCACGCTTTACGCCGAGCTCGGCGGGCCGGCGTTTCGAGCGGAACTCGCCCACTGCGACCCGGAGATGGCGACGCGGCTCGTCGCCGGTGACCGCCAACGCCTGATGCGCGCCTTCGAGGTGATGGAGGCGACGGGCCGATCCCTCGCCGACTGGCAACGGGAGACGCCCGAGGGGATCCGAGCGGGGCTCCATGTCTTGCTCCTCGATCCGCCGCGCGCGGCGCTTTATGACGCCTGTGAGCGGCGTGTCGAGCGCATGATCGCCGAAGGGGCGCTGGACGAGCTCGAGGCGCTCGCGGGCCTTGAGCTCGATCCCGGACTTCCCGCGATGAAAGCGGTCGGTGTGCGGGAGCTCTTGGCTTATCTCCGGGGCGAGAGCGCGCTCGAGCGCGCGATCGCCGAGGCGAAGAAAGCCACGCGACGCTATGCCAAGCGTCAGATCACCTGGTTTCGCCACCAGATGTCGGAGGTGGATGTCGTCTCGGACGGCTATGAAGCCGGCGCGGCCGAGCGCGTGGTCCGGCGAATCGAGGGCGCGCTATTGACCGCCAATAGCTAGGCGACTAGTTTTCCAAGGGTTTTCGGGCGCGGGACGGCGGTTTAACGACGAAATCGGCGATTCAGGCCGGATGCGATCCGAGTCGGAGGCGGTCCGGCTCTGGATGCATGGGCGGCCCGGCTATATATGGACGAGACCTTGTCACAAACCGGTTCAGAGATTCTGATCCAAGCCCTTCTGGATCAAGGGGTGGATGTCCTGTTCGGTTATCCGGGCGGGGCCGTGCTGCCCATCTACGACGCGCTCTTTCAGCAGAACGAGCTGCGCCACATCCTCGTGCGCCACGAGGCGGGGGCGGTGCATGCGGGCGAAGGCTACGCGCGCTCGACGGGCAAGGTCGGCAGCGTGCTCGTGACCTCGGGTCCGGGGGCGACCAACATCGTCACAGGGCTCGCCGACGCCCTGATGGACAGCGTGCCGCTCGTCTGCCTGACGGGCCAGGTGCCGACGGCCATGATCGGCAACGACGCCTTTCAGGAGGCGGACACGGTCGGGATCACCCGGCCCTGCACCAAGCACAACTATCTGGTGAAGAACATCGATGATCTCGCGCGCATCGTCCACGAGGCGTATTACGTGGCGCGATCCGGGCGCCCGGGGCCCGTCGTCGTGGATCTCCCCAAGGACGTTCTAATTGCCACCGGCCGATATGTCGGGCCCGCCAACGTCGAACACCGGACCTATCGGCCCTCGATCAAGGCCGAGCCCGAGCGGGTCGCGCCCGCCGTCGATCTCATGGCACGGGCCAAGCGGCCGCTCTTTTATACCGGTGGCGGGATCATCAATTCGGGGCCAAGAGCCTGCGACCTCCTGACCGAGCTCGTGCGCCTGAGCGGTTATCCGATCACCAACACGCTGATGGGGCTCGGCGGCTATCCCGCCTCGGACGGCCAGTTCCTCGGTATGCTCGGCATGCACGGCACCTATGAAGCGAACATGGCGATGGCGGAGTGCGACGTGATGATCGCGGTGGGCGCGCGCTTCGATGATCGCGTGACGGGGCGTCTGTCCGATTTCTCGAAGGGCTCGACGAAGATTCATGTCGATATCGATCCATCGTCCATCAACAAGAACGTTGCCGTGGACTTCCCGATCGTGGGGGACGCGGCGTCCGTGCTCGAGGACATGATCGCGCTGTGGAAAGAGAAGCGCGTTTCATCCAAGCGAGATGGGCTCGCCGAATGGTGGCGGCAGATCGACGCGTGGCGGGCCAAGGACTGTCTGAGCTACGAGCAAAAGGGCGAAGTGATCAAGCCGCAATATGCGATCCAACGCCTTTACGAACTCACCAAGGGCCGTGATGTCTATTTCACGACCGAGGTGGGCCAGCATCAGATGTGGGCGGCCCAGTTCCTCAAATTCGAGACGCCAAAGCATTGGATTACCTCCGGCGGGCTCGGCACCATGGGTTTCGGCTTTCCGGCGGCGATGGGGGTGCAGGTCGCGCATCCGGACGCGCTCGTCATCGACGTCGCGGGCGAGGCATCGTTTCTGATGAACATGCAGGAGCTGTCGACGATTTCTCAATACCGTCTGCCCGTGAAGGTGTTCATCGTGAACAATCAGTACATGGGCATGGTGCGCCAGTGGCAGGAGTTCTTCCACGGCGGGCGCTATTCGGAGAGCTACATGGATTCGTTGCCCGATTTCGTGAAGCTTGCGGAATCCTTCGGCGTCACCGGCTTGCGCGTCGAGAGGCCCGACGAGGTCGACGACGCGATCCGGCGCATGATCGACACCGATGGCGCCGTGTTGCTGGACGTGCGGGTCAGCCCGGAGGAGAACGTATTCCCCATGATTCCGGGGGGTGCGGCCCATTACGAGATGAAGCTCGGCCCCGACGGCGCGGCGATGGGAGGACGCGAGGAAGACGGCATGGTGCTCGTCTGAGATCCCCGTTTCCCGTTCGGCCCGATCACAGTACTCTTGCCCTCCTGTTCACCCAGCCCGAGGGAGCGAAGCCGTGGAAGCCGCCGTTGAACGCCATACGATCTCCTTGCTCGTGGACAACGAGGCGGGGGTTCTGGCGCGTGTCATCGGGCTCTTTTCGGGCCGGGGTTACAACATCGAAAGCCTTACCGTCGCCGAAGTCGATAAGAGCCAGACGGTCTCGCGCATCAATCTCGTCACCAGCGGCACGCCGATGACGATCGAGCAGATCAAGGCCCAGCTCGGACGTTTGGTGCCGGTTCACAAGGTCATCGACTTGACCACCGGGGCCCCCCATGTCGAGCGCGAACTCGCTTTGGTGAAGGTCGCGGGGCGCGGGGAAGAGCGCGTCGAATCGCTCCGCATCGCGGATATCTTTCGCGCGCGCGTGGTCGATGCGACGAATGAATCCTTTATCTTCGAGATTTCGGGCAGCTCCGATAAGCTCATGGCGTTCATCAAGCTGATGGAGCCCCTCGGACTCGTCGATATCTCGCGAACCGGGGTCGTGGCGATATCACGGGGCATGAGCCCCCTTTGACCCCGGAACGCCGGGGCGTTGGATTGAAGAATAGGGAGAGGACCAAAGGTCATGCGCGTCTTTTACGATCGTGATGCCGATGTAAACCTGATCAAGTCGAAGAAGGTGGCGATCCTCGGTTACGGCAGCCAGGGCCACGCCCATGCGAACAATCTCAAGGAGAGCGGCGTCAAGGAAATGATGGTCGGGCTTCGTCCCGACTCCGCGAGCGTCGGCAAGGCGAAGGACGCCGGTTTCGACGTGGCGTCGGCCGAGGAGGCGGCAAAGTGGGCCGATGTCGTGATGGTCTTGACGCCCGATGAGCTCCAGGCGGATCTTTATGGGGAAAGACTTCGTGACAATCTGAAGGACGGCGCCGCGCTTGCCTTCGCCCACGGCTTCAACATCCATTACCGGTTGATCGAGCCCCGCGCCGATCTCGACGTTTTCATGGTGGCGCCCAAGGGGCCGGGGCATACGGTGCGCTCCGAGTTTCAACGGGGCGGTGGGGTGCCTTGTCTGCTCGCGATCCAGCAGGACGCTTCGGGGAACGCCCACGACATCGCGCTCTCCTACACCGCCGGGATCGGCGGCGGGCGGGCCGGGATCATCGAGACCACCTTCCGTGAAGAGGTCGAGACCGATCTCTTCGGCGAGCAGGTGGTGCTGTGCGGCGGTCTCACCTCGTTGATCACGACCGCCTACGAGACCCTGGTCGAGGCGGGCTACGCGCCCGAGATGGCCTATTTCGAGTGCCTTCACGAGGTCAAACTGATCGTCGACCTGATCTATGAGGGGGGCATCGCCAACATGCGCTACTCCATCTCAAACACGGCGGAATATGGCGATTACACACGGGGTCCCCGGATCATCGACGAGGCCACACGGGCGGAAATGAAGCGCATCCTGGCCGACATCCAGTCCGGCCGGTTCGCGACCGAGTGGGTGCTTGAAAACAAGGCGAATCAGCCCAACTTCAAGGCCATGCGCCGACGTGCGGCGGGGCACGGGATCGAGGAGGTGGGCGAGCGGTTGCGCGCCATGATGCCCTGGATCCAAGAGCATAAGCTGGTCGATAAGACCAAGAACTGAGCTTTCTTACCGGCGCCGATCCGGCGGTTTGCGCGCTCTACCCCTGGGGTGAGACGCCCGGAAAGTGCCCCCAAAGGGAGAAAGCTGTTGCGTCCGGGCGGGCAAAAAGCGTAGATGTTAGAGGCGTTAATTAGGCGCTGTTAAACTCTCTTTAAGCATATTTTTGGCTTACTTAGAGGCCTTAGGGTGCGCGGCATGTTTCCCGTAAGTGAAAAAGCCGCGGCCGGACGACGGACCCCGGCGGCAGAGGCCGTTCGGGGCCGGGGCCGCCCGGGGACATGGCGGGGCCCGAAGGGCGCTGCCGCGGCATCCGGCGGCGGCGTGACGGGCAGCGACTTAGGCGCCCTCGCACGGCCTGAGCGCGGGTTTTCCGCGCGGGTTGGGCGAGGGGAAGGTCCGTAAACGACGAAGCCTGAGCCAGAGCCGGAGACCTTAGTTGATATGACGAGCAGTCCGAACACGAACCGCGTTACGATTTTCGACACCACCTTGCGCGACGGTGAACAGTCGCCGGGTGCCTCCATGAATATCGAAGAGAAGCTGCGCATCGCCGAGGCGCTCGAGCGCATGGGCGTCGACGTGATCGAGGCCGGATTTCCCATCGCGTCCAACGGCGACTTCGAGGCGGTGCACGCCGTCTCGAAGCAAACGCGCGAGTCCGTCGTCTGCGGTCTCGCCCGTTCGGCGCGCATGGATATCGAGCGCGCGGCCGAGGCGCTCGAGCCCGCGCGGCGCAAGCGCATCCATACCTTCATTTCGACGAGCCCGCTCCATATGGAGCACAAGCTCCGCATGGAGCCCGACGAAGTGCTCGAGGCCGTCATCGACAGCGTGACCTTCGCGCGCCGGTTCACCGACGATGTTGAATGGTCGTGCGAAGACGGATCCCGCACGGAGCGCGATTTCCTTTGCCGGACGGTCGAGGCGGCGATCACGGCCGGCGCCACGACGGTCAACATTCCGGACACGGTGGGCTACACCTTG
>JAPUJA010000189.1 GCA_027296525.1 Pseudomonadota bacterium
TCGAGATCGGCGACGCCTCCTGGCCGCCCCGGAATGTCTGATCCCCGGAATGTTTGATCCCCGGTGCGTCTGATCGCCGGCCTGAAAAGAGGCTCTAGCCGCGCTTCAGGCCCCGCGCGACATCGAGGGCGGCGTAGGTCAGCACGCCGTCGGCGCCGGCGCGCTTGAAGCAAAGCAGACTCTCGAGCATCGCACCCTCGCCGTCGAGCCAGTCCTTGTCGCCCGCCGCCCGGATCATGGCGTACTCGCCGCTCACCTGATAGGCGTAGGTCGGCACCCCGAAGGTCTCCTTCACCCGGCTGAGAATGTCGAGATAGGGAAGCCCGGGTTTGACCATCACCATGTCGGCCCCTTCCTCGAGGTCGAAAGCGACCTCGCGCAAGGCCTCGTCGCCGTTCGCGACGTCCATCTGATAGGTGCTCTTTACGCCCGCGCCCAGGCTCCCGGTCGAGCCGACGGCGTCGCGGAACGGCCCGTAGAAGCAGGAGGCGTATTTCGCCGAATAGGCCATGATCCGCACGGACTCGAAACCTTTGCTGTCGAGCGCATCGCGGATCGCGCCGATCCGCCCGTCCATCATGTCCGAGGGCGCGATCACGTCGCAGCCCGCGTCGGCCTGAACGAGCGCCTGGCGGCAGAGCATCTCGACGGTCTCGTCGTTCACCACATAGCCGTCGCGCACGAGCCCGTCCTGGCCGTGGCTCGTGTAGGGATCGAGCGCCACGTCGCACATCACCCCGATGCCCGAGACGCGGCGCTTGATTGCGCGCACCGCGCGGCAGACGAGATTGTTCTCGTTCAGCGCCTCCTTGCCGTCGTCGGTCTTGAGCTCGGGAGGCGTCGCGGGAAAGAGCGCAACCATGGGGATGCCGAGCGCCGCCGCTTCCTCCACCCGTTCCACCAGAAGCGCGATCGACAGACGCTCGATCCCGGGCATGGAGGCCACCGTCTCGGTGCCGGTGTCGGCGTCCGAGATGAACACGGGCCAGATGAGATCCGCGACCGTGAGCCGGTTCTCGGCGACCATTCGGCGTGACCAGTCATCGCGCCGGTTGCGCCTGAGGCGCGTGGTGGGAAAGCGTCCGAATAAGGCCGGTTTGTCGACCAAGGGTGTCCTCCGCTTAAACCCGCTTCAAGGCCTGCGCCAAGTCCGCAAGGATGCCGTCGATATGCTCGATACCGACGCAGAGGCGTACCTGCCTCGGGGTCACGCGCTGGCCGAGGGCTCTTCGGGCGAGAGCTGCGAATGGATCGTGCTCGCCGGATGGATCGCCAGGCTCCGCGAATCCCAATGTTCGCCAGATGATAGAACATTTTGAGGGAATCGATGTAAATTGCGCTGGCGCGCCGGCCCAAGCGCGCGGGGCCTTGAGGGCCAGCCGAGGGGGATGGCGCTTGGATTTTGCACTTTCCGAGGAGCAACGGGCGTTTCAGGAGACGGCGCGGGAGTTCGCGGCGAACGAGCTCGCGCCTTTCGCCGCCCAGTGGGACGAGGACTGCGTCTTCCCGGTCGATTGCCTTGCCAAGGCAGGCGAGGTCGGCTTCGGCGGCATCTATGTGCGCGACGATGTCGGCGGCGCAGGCTTAAGCCGGCTCGACGCCGCCCTCATCTTCGAGGAGCTCGCGCGCGGCTGCAGCTCGACCGCGGCCTATATATCGATTCACAACATGGCCGCCTGGATGATCGACGCCTTCGGCGGTGACGCGCTCAGGCAGCGCCTGCTGCCGGGGCTCGCGCGCCTTACCTGCCGCGCGAGCTATTGCCTGACCGAGCCGGGCGCGGGCTCGGACGCCGCGGCGCTCAAGACACGTGCGCGGCGAGACGGCGCCGAATATGTCGTGAACGGCGTCAAGGCCTTCATCTCCGGGGGCGGGCGCGCGGATGTCTATGTCACCATGGTGCGCACCGCCGACGACGGCGCCCGGGGCATCACCTGCCTCGTGGTCGAGAAGGAGTCGCCGGGCTTGAGCTTCGGCAAGCAGGAGAAGAAGCTCGGCTGGCACAGCCAGCCCACGACCATGGTGATCTTCGAGGATTGCCGCGTGCCGCTCGGCAATCGCGTCGGCGCCGAGGGCGAAGGCTTCAAGATCGCGATGCGGGGGCTGGATGGCGGGCGCATCAACATCGCGGCGTGCTCGCTGGGCGGGGCGGCGGCGTGTCTCGATCAGGCGCGCGTCTATATGGGCGAGCGCAAGCAGTTCGGAAAGAGGCTCGCTGACTTTCAGGCGCTTCGCTTCAAGCTCGCCGAAATGGCCACCGAGCTCGCGGCCGCGCGGCTCATGGTGCACGACGCGGCCTTGAAACTGGACGCCAAGGCACCGGACGCCACGCTCGCTTGCGCGATGGCCAAATGTTTCGCCACCGATGCCGGGTTCCGGGTCTGCAACGAGGCCCTGCAGATTCACGGGGGCTACGGGTACTTGCGCGATTTTCCCATCGAGCGCTATCTGCGCGACCTGCGCGTCCACCAGATTCTCGAGGGCACGAACGAGATCATGCGCGTCATCATCGCGCGCGAGCTCTTGAGCGAGTGAAAGAGCATGGAGCCTGAGATCCTTTTCGATCGGACCGGCGCGCTGGCGCGGATCACGCTCAACCGCCCGCAGGCCTTGAACGCGCTCACTCTCGAGATGGTGCAGGCGTTGGACGCCAAGCTCCTCGAGTGGGACGCGGAGGATGATGTCGGCGCCGTTCTGATTCGCGGCGCGCCGCGCGCCGACGGCAAGACGTCTTTCTGCGCGGGCGGCGACCTCCCTCCCTTCTATGAGGAGAGAGATGATCCCGAGCACGGATACGGACGGCGCTTCTATTGGAATGAATACCGGATGAACCGGCGCATCTTCCGCTTTCCGAAACCCTATGTCGCGCTCGTGGACGGCGTCGTGATGGGCGGCGGGGTCGGGGTCTCGGTCCACGGCTCCCACCGGGTGGTGAGCGAGCGCGTCCTCTTCGCCATGCCCGAGACGGGCATCGGCCTTTTCCCGGATGTGGGGGGGAGCCACTTCCTGCCTCGATGCCCGGGACGGATCGGTGTCTATCTCGCGCTCACGGGCACGCGGCTTCGGGCCGCGGACGTGCTCTATGCGGGCTTCGCAACCGCTCATGTTCCAAGCGCGAGCCTCGAGGCGTTGCAGTCCGCCTTGGCGGACGCCGATTTCTCAAGCGATGCCCGCGCCGCCGTCGATGCCGTGATTGCGAAATTTTCGAACCACCCTGGCGAGGCGCCGCTCGAATCGCAGCGCGCCGCGATCGATCGCTGTTTCGCCGGCTCGTCGGTCGAGGCGATCGTCGCCGCGCTCAAGCGCGAGAGCGGCGTGTGGGCCGAGGCCCTGCTCGAGACGCTCGGCACCAAATCGCCGACGAGCCTCAAGATCGCCCAGCGCCAGATGGCCGAGGGCGCCCGGCTCGACTTCGAGAGCGCCATGCGCCTCGAATACCGTCTGGCGCGGCGCTTTCTCGAGGGGCACGATTTCTACGAGGGGATCCGCGCGGTGATCCTGGAAAAGGACAATCAACCGCGCTGGCGGCCCGCACGGATCGAAGAGGTCGATGAGGCGTTGGTTGCGTCCTATTTCGCGCCGCTGCCCGACGGCGAGCTTTCCTATG
>JAPUJA010000019.1 GCA_027296525.1 Pseudomonadota bacterium
GTGTGAACGAGGCGCTCTCCCGCTGAGCTAAGCGCCCTTGAAAGCCCGCCGAAGCCATAAGACCTGCTTCCTGGCTTGTCAAACGAGCCGCCGATCGGTGACGGTCATTCGTCGAGCTCGCCGAGCGCCCGGGGAAGCTCCGTGATATCGCCGATCACGCGATCGGCGCCGAGCTCTGCCGCCGGTATCCGGGAATAGCCGTAGCTCACCACGATCACCGGCAGCCTCGCGTTGCGCGCGGCCTTAACGTCGGTTTCGGTATCGCCCACCATCACCGCGCGGCCCGCGCCAGGCCCAAGCGCGTCGATCACGGCCTTGAGATGGTCCGCATCGGGTTTCATCGTCTTGCCCCCGCCCACCACGACATCGAAGAACCGCGCGATCTCGAGCCGGGCGAGGGTCTCGAGCGTCGCCTCGTGGGGCTTGTTCGTGCACAGACCAAGCCCCCGTCCCTCGGCGCGCAAACCCGTCAAGGTCGTCACCACCCCGGGAAACAGCCGGCTGAATTCCAGATGCCGCTCGAAGAAGAGCTCGATCACGCGCGCGGTGAGCTCATCGAGGCTTTTGCCCGCCGGCAGCCCGCCGCTCCGCTCAAGCGCGTGCTCGACGAGCACCCGCGCCCCGTAGCCCATCATGGCGCGCACCTCGGGCAGGGTGAAGCGGGGCCGCTCGATCTCATCGAACAGGCGGTTGAGCGCGCTCAAGAAATCGGGCGCGCTGTCGACGAGGGTGCCGTCGAGGTCGAAGATCACGGGGGCGGGGGGCATTCGGGCCACACACAAAGGCTAAGGCGCGTCACTCAATAGCCGAATCGCCGGCGGAGACTACACGCGATCCCCCGTTCGACCAACGCTCAGGCCAAGGTTTGCCGCCCGAGAGCCAAGGCGGTATGGTGTCGGCCCCATCGATGCCGTGCCCCACGCGCCATTCATGAGCCAAGCCGCCCTCGTCATCCTCGCCGCTGGCAAGAGCACGCGATTCAAGTCGCGGACCTCCAAGGTGCTCCACCCCATCGCCGGGCGCCCGATGCTCCTCCATCTGCTCGCGAGCGCCGCCGCCTTGACGCCCGCGCGCGCGGTCATCGTCGTCTCCCCGGGCATGGATGGTCTCGATGAGGTCGCCGCCCAATCGCCCTTTCCGGTCCGCCTCGTGGTGCAAGAGGAGCCCCGTGGCACGGCGGACGCGGTGCTGGCCGCGAAGGGCGCGCTCGAGGACCATGACGGCGACCTGCTCATCCTCTATGGCGATGCCCCGCTGATCGAAGCCGCGAGCATGAGGGCGCTCCTCGAGGCCCGAGTGGGCGAGCCCAAGCCGGCCTGCGTCGTGCTCGGGGTCGGGCTCGAAGACGGCGTGGGCTATGGCCGGCTGATTTGCGATGCCCAAGGTCGCCTCGATCGCATCGTCGAATATCTCGACGCCGGCGCGGAGGAACGCCGGACGGCGCTCTGCAACGCGGGCCCCATGGCGATCGACGCGCGCTTTCTCTTCGGGCTCCTGGACGAGGTCGGCTCGGACAACGCGAAGGGTGAATTTTATTTGACCGACGTCGTCGGCCTCGCGCGCCGTCGCGGGCTCACCTGCGGCGTCGTCGAGGGCCGGCCGGAAGAGGCGCTCGGCGTCAATTCGCGCGCCGAGCTCGCCCGCGCCGAGGCGGTCCTGCAAGAGCGGCTCCGGGCCAAGGCCATGGCCGGTGGGGCGACACTCATCGATCCGTGGTCGGTCTATTTCAGCTTCGACACGGTGATCGGCCAGGACGTGACGATCGGGCCTCAGGTGATCTTCGGCTCCGGGGTCGTGGTGGGCGATGGCGCGACGATCCGCGCCTTCTCGCACATCGAAGGGGCCGAGATCGCCGAGGGCGCCTCGGTCGGGCCCTTCGCGCGGCTGCGTCCCGGTACGGTGGTCGGCGCCAACGCCCGCATCGGCAACTTCGTCGAGGTGAAGAACGCGACGATCGAGGCGGGCGCCAAGGCCAATCACCTCGCCTATATCGGAGATGCCCGGGTCGGACGGGGAGCGAACATCGGCGCGGGCACGATCACCTGCAACTATGATGGCGTTCGGAAGTCCCGCACCGAGATCGGCGCGGGCGCCTTCATCGGCTCGAACACGGCGCTCGTCGCTCCCGTCACGGTGGGCGAGGGCGCGATCGTCGGCGCCGGTAGCGTGATCACCGAAGACGTGCCCGCGGACGCGCTCGCCGTTGAGCGCTCCGAGCAGCGCTCGGCGCCCGAAGGGGCAACCCGTTTCCGGCAGCGCCGGGCGCGCGAAGCGGGTGAACCCGGAAAGCGGTCGAAGAAGGGCTGAGTCCATGTGCGGGATCGTCGGGGTCATCGGCAAAGGCGAAGCCGCGCCGCTTCTCGTCGAAGGTTTGCGGCGTCTCGAATATCGCGGCTACGACTCCGCCGGCATCGCGACCCTCGTCGACGGCGCCATCGAGCGCCGGCGGGCCGAAGGCAAGCTCGTCAATCTCGAGAGCGCTCTGAACGGCGAGCCGATCGCCGGCACGCTCGGGATCGGCCACACCCGCTGGGCGACCCACGGCGTTCCCAACACGACCAACGCCCATCCCCATGCGACCGCGCGGGTCGCCGTGGTCCATAACGGGATCATCGAGAATTTCCAGGAACTCAAGGACGAGCTCGAGAAGGCCGGCCATAGATTTGCGACGCAAACCGACACGGAGGTCGTGCCCCATTTGGTGACCGCCTATCTCGAGGAGGGCTTGAGCCCGCAGGAGGCCACGGCCCGAGCGCTCGGGCGTCTCGAAGGTGCCTTTGCGCTCGGCCTTCTGTTCGCCGGTGAGGACGCGCTTCTGATCGCCGCGCGCCGGGGCTCGCCGCTCGCCATCGGTTACGGCGAGGGTGAGATGTACCTCGCATCGGACGCGGTGGCGCTCGCGCCACTCACCCAGCGGGTGAGCTATCTCGAGGAGGGCGATTGGGCGGAGCTCAGACGCGACGGCGTCGTCATTCATGACGCGAGCGGACGAACCGTCGAGCGGGAAGTGCGCACGGTCGAGCTCTCCGGCGCGGCGAGCGGCAAGGGCAACTTCCGCCATTACATGTTGAAGGAAATCTATGAACAGCCCACCGTGATCGGCGACACGCTCAACGCCTATTACAACCCCGCCGGCCACACGGTGCGCCTGCCGCCCGCGGTCGAAGAGCGCTTGGCTTCGGTCGATGAGGTTATGATCGTCGCCTGCGGGACGTCCTCCTACGCCGGGCTCGTCGCCAAATACTGGTTCGAACGGTTGGCGCGCCTGCCGGTCGAGGTCGACATCGCCTCGGAGTTTCGCTATCGCGAGGCGCCGCTCAGATCCGGCAGCCTCGCGCTCCTGATCTCGCAGTCGGGCGAGACGGCGGACAGCCTCGCCGCGCTTCGTTTTGTGAAGGATGCGGGCGTTGAAACGATCGGCATCGTCAACGTGCCGGAGAGCACGATCGCGCGCGAGGCGGAGTATCTGCTGCCCACCCATGCCGGGCCCGAGGTGGGTGTCGCCTCGACCAAGGCCTTCACCTGTCAGCTCACGGTCCTGGCCTGTTTGGCGATCGCGCTCGCGCGCACGCGCGCAAAGATCGACCGGGCGCAGGAAGCCGCGCTTGCCCAGGCCTTGGCCGAGGTGCCCTCGCGCGCGGCCGAGCTGCTCAACCACGACGCGAGCCTGCGCGCTCTCGCGCACGACATCATGCACGCCCGCGACGTGCTCTATGTGGGCCGGGGAAGCACCTATCCCATCGCGCTCGAAGGCGCGCTCAAGCTGAAGGAGATATCCTACATCCACGCCGAGGGCTTCGCCGCGGGCGAACTCAAGCACGGGCCGATCGCGCTCATCGACGAGGACGTGCCGGTGATCGTGGTGGCGCCGTCGGGGCCGCTCTTCGAGAAGACCGCGTCCAACGTGCAGGAGATCCGCGCGCGCGGGGGGCGCGTCGTGCTGTTGAGCGACGCGGCCGGGATCGACGCGTTGGGGGCGGTGGCCGAAACCACCATCGAGCTACCGGCGGTCGATCCCTTCGTCGCGCCGCTTCTCTACACCATTCCGGTACAGCTCCTCGCCTATCACGTCGCCGTGCTCAAGGGCACCGACGTCGATCAGCCGAGGAACCTCGCCAAGAGCGTCACGGTCGAATAACCGAGGGGGCGCGAGGCGTCGGGGGCGCGAGGCGTCGGGCGCGCGAGGCGTCGGGCCCACGGCCCCGGGCGGCCCGCTAGCTCTTGGACGTGTCGAAGTCTTTGAAGCGGCGCTTGAACTTGGAGAGCTGGCCGCCCGTATCGACGAGATGCTGCTGACCGCCCGTCCACGCGGGATGGGTCTTCGAATCGATATCGAGCTTGAGCGTGTCGCCCGCCTTGCCATAGGTCGAGCGGGTCGTGTAGGTCGTCCCGTCGGTCATGACGACCGTGATCTCATGGTAGTCCGGGTGAATATCCTTCTTCATCGTCCCGCTCCGGTTTCAGCGAGAAGAGATATAGACAAGCCGGGTGACGCTGGCAAGCCCGGCCGGTCGATCCAGGCGGTTGTTGCCAGGCGGTTGTTGACGGGATGCGCCGCTGATATACCGCGCTCGCGCGATTGGCGCTCGTCGTGCGAGCCTTGAGGAGGAGACATGCGCGAACCCGGCCCGTTTGAGGAGCCTGCCCATCGGGCCGGCCGGCCCCGCACAGGGCCCGGCCGATGGGGCCCGAAGCGCGCATGGGGGCGCCGATGAGCGACATTCCCTCGGGCTCGTCGGCGACGGACCCCGCATCCAAGAAAGGGAAGCTCCGCCAACTCGCGCGCGTGGCGCGCTTCCTCAAGCCCTATCGCAAGGCCGTCGTCGGTGCCTTGTTCGCGCTTCTCGGCACCGCGGGGACGGTGCTTGCCATGCCCTATGGCGTGCGCCGGCTGATCGATCAGGGCTTTCACAACGTCGACAGCTCGCGCCCGCTCGATTTCGCCTTGCTCGGGCTCTTTGCCCTGGTCCTCGCCCTCGCGGTCGCGACCTACGCGCGCTATTACCTGGTTTCCTGGCTGGGCGAGAGGGTCACGGCGGATATTCGTCGGGCCGTCTACAACCATGTGATCGGCCTCAGCCCCGGCTTCTTCGAGATCACCAAGACCGGCGAGGTGCTCTCGCGCATCACGACCGATACGACGCTGCTTCAAACCGTAATTACGAGCCAGGCGTCTCAGGCGCTGCGCAATCTGCTGCTTCTGCTCGGGGGCTTCGGCATGATGGCGGCGACGAGCCCCAAATTGACCGGCATGGCCGCGCTCATCGTGCCGGTCGTGGTGGTGCCCATCCTGCTCATCGGTCGCCAGGTCCGGCACTTGTCGCGTCAGAGTCAGGCCCGCATCGGCGAGATCAGTGCCCATGTCGAAGAGACCGTGAACGCGGTCCGCACCGTGCAGGCCTTCGGCCAGGAAGAGACCGAGCGCCGCCGGTTCGCCGATGGGGTCGAGAAGGCCTTCGCCATGGCGCTTCGCATGGTGCGCGCGCGCGCGCTGCTGACGGCGCTCGTCATCCTCATCGTCTTCTCTGGGGTCGGCGTGGTGCTCTGGGTCGGCGGTCATGACGTGCTCGCCGGGCGCCTCTCGCCGGGCGAGCTGTTTTCCTTCCTGTTGTACGCGGTCGTGCTCGCCGCGTCCTTCGGGGCGTTGAGCGAGGTTTATGGCGACTTGCAGCGGGCTGCGGGCGCGACCGCGCGGGTCTTCGATCTCTTGGCGAGCGCGCCCCAGATCACGACGCCCGCTGAACCCAAGCCCCTGCCCGAGCCGCCCGAGGGGCGCGTCAGCTTCGAGGGGGTCACCTTCCGTTATCCCTCCCAGTCCGATTGCCCGGCGCTCGAGGATTTCGCGCTCGAGGCGGCTCCCGGCGAAACGGTCGCCATCGTCGGCCCCTCAGGCGCCGGCAAGACCACCGTCTTCCAGTTGTTGCTCCGCTTCTACGACACGGACGCCGGTCGGATTCGGGTGGACGGCGTCGATCTCTCGGAGGCCCGGCCCGAGGAGGTGCGGGCCCGTTTCGGGCTGGTTCCTCAGGAGCCCGTGATCTTCGCGGCCGATGGCGCGGCGAACATCCGCTACGGCCGGC
>JAPUJA010000190.1 GCA_027296525.1 Pseudomonadota bacterium
CCCACGCCCTCGCCCGGAGCGGATTTTACCTTCATCCGAATCGGCATGTTCCGGATGCCCGTCTTTACCCATACTCCAGATAGCCTTCCACCTGTGATCTGCAAGGCCTCTTCGTGACGCCTCGGGTCGTGACGCCTCGGGTCGTGACGCCTCGGGTCGTGACGCCTCGGGCCGAATCACCCTGGATCCTGACCGGCATGGCCGTCGTCATGCCCAGGCTTCCTCTGATGGGGCGGGGGCCCATGGTGGGGAACATGGAGGAACCGGTCAAGACCCGCGCCGCTAGTGCCCCGCTTGGAGGATGCGCAGGTTCCGGATGCGCCGCTCCGCGATCTCGGCGCGCACCCGGATGATGACCAGCGCCAGGTAATAGGCCATGAAGCCCACCGCCATGATGAGCAGCGGCGCGAGCATCGACACATCCATCGAGGGCTTGTCCAGCTTCGAGATCGTCGCGGGCTGATGCAGCGTGCTCCACCAATCGACCGAGAACTTGATGATCGGAATGTTGACCGCGCCCACGAGCGCCAAGACGGCGCCCGCCTTGGCGCCCCGGTTGGGGTCGTCGAAGGCCTGGGTCAACGCGATATGGCCGAGATAGAGGAAGAAGAGGATGAGCACCGAGGTGAGCCTCGCATCCCACACCCACCAGGCGCCCCACATGGGCTTGCCCCAGAGCGAGCCGGTAATGAGCGTGACCAGCGTGAAGCCCGCGCCGATCGGCGCGCTCGCCTTCGCGATGATATCGGCCAGGGGATGCCGCCAGATGAGCGCGACCGCGCTCGCAAGCGCGATCATCCCGTAGATGAACATCGCCATCCAGGCGGCGGGCACGTGGATGAACATGATCCGGTAGGCGTCGCCCTGGCGATAGTCCGCCGGCGCCAGATAGAGCCCGAACACGAGGCCCGCGATGATCCCAAGGATCGCCACGCCCGCCGCGAAGGGAAAGACGACGCGCGCCAGCCGCAGGAAGCGCGCCGGGTTGGCGAAGCCGTGCAGATGCGATTTCGATTTTGAGGCCATCGCTATTCCCGGGCCCTACTCCAAGGCGAGCCGCAAGCCCGCGGCGCCTGCCACCGGCGCGAGCACGAGCGCGCCGATCAAAAGGCCGCCCAAGATCAGGAGCGGCGCGCCGGAACCGTAGCCGCCGATCGCGCCTTCGACCGCGCCCACGCCAAAGATAAGCACCGGTACATAGAGCGGCAAGACGAGCAGCGCAAGCAACACGCCCCGCAGGCGCGCCCCCAGGATGAGCGCCGCTCCCACCGCACCCACCAGGCTGAGCGTCGGCGTGCCGAGCAGCATGGCCAGGATCAGGAGTCCGAGGCCCGTGCTGTCCATGTTGAGCAGGAGCGCAAGCAGGGGAGAGACCACGATCAACGGCAGGCCCGAGCTCACCCAATGGGCGAGCGCCTTGGCGAGAACGCTCGCCTCGAGGGGAAGGGGGCTGAGCGCCAGCAGTTCGAGGCTGCCGTCGTCGAAGTCGTTTTGAAAGAGCCTTTCCAGGGAAAGCATCGAGGCCAGCAGGGCCGCGACCCAAAGGATGCCCGAGGCGATCCGGGAGAGACCCTCGAGCTCCGGGCCGACGCCCAGGGGAAAGAGCGCGACGGTCACGACGAAGAAGATGACGGCGATGAGGCTTCCGACACCGCCGCGCAGGCTTAACCTCAGATCGTGGGCGAAGATCTGGCCGAACGCCCTCACGAAGACAGCTCCTCGAGGGCGGGTTGGAAGCGTTTCATGTCGAGCTCCGACGCGTCGGGCATATCGAGCGCGCCGTGGGCGGCCACGATCGCCATGCCCCCGGCGTTTCGGTGCTCGGCGATGAGAGCGAAGAGGATGCCGACCGCGTGCTCATCGAGCGTCACGATCGGCTCATCCAACAGCCAGATCGGAGCGTGGGCCGCGACGAGTCGGCAGAGCGCGAGGCGCTTTCGCTGGCCGGCTGAGAGATAGCGCGCCGGCGACGCGGCGAGCGGGCCCATCTCGAAGCGCGCGAGCGCCGGCTCGACGGCCTCGCCCGAACCCCGAAGCTTCGCCCAGAAGGCGAGGTTTTCCCGCAAGCTGAGCTGGGGCTTCACCCCGTCCAGGTGGCCGACATAGTGAAGCCTCGCCCGGTGGGCTTCGGGCTCCTCGGCAATGGACGCGCCCTGCCAGGTAATCTCGCCCCCCGCAGGCCGGCTCAGCCCGGCGAGCAGGCGCAGGCAACTCGACTTGCCGCTCGCGTTGGGTCCGCGCAGGATAAGCGCATCGCCCGGGGTCAGCGCAAATTCAAGGTCTCTGAAGACGAGACGGCCGCCGCGCACGCAATCGAGCGCGTGGCCCGCAAAGACTGGCCCCGTAGCTTCCATCCCATGCTCCCCCGATGCGAGCGGCGCGCCCTCAAGCAGGTGCCTGGCGATTAATGCGCTGTTCGACCGAAACCATAGTCAGGTCGGATCATCTGCCACAGGAGTGCGCGAATGGCGAGCGCCTTAGGGACGTACCGTCCATATGGCGGTTTGGAGCTTGTGATTCAACGAGGAATGGCGGCCAGCCTCAAGGACGCCACTGAGTAGGCGGGGACCGGCTTCTCCGGGATAAACGATCGACGGTTCTGCTATCGACGGCGCGGGCGGCTTCGACTTAGAGCGCGAGGATGATCGCGATCCCGGCCCCGATCATGGTGAGCCCGCCCGCGCGGCCTAAGAGATTGCCGTGGGGCAGGAGCTTTTCGATCAGCACGAAGAAGGCGATCGCCGCGATCCACAAGAGGTTCATCACGCCGCCGACGAACAGAAGCGCCATCAGCGCCCAGCAGCAACCCAGGCAATAGGCGCCGTGCTCGACGCCCATGACGAAGGCGCCGCCCGTGCTGCTTCGCCAGTGGCGCGAAAGGAAGTGGATCGGCGAGCGGCAGCGGCTCAAACAGGCGTGCTTGTAGGGCGTCCACTGATAGCCGCCGGCGGCGATTAGAATCGCCGCGCCGAGCAGCGAGCTGGTCGCGACCATCGTGGGCGAGAGAAGCGCCACATGCTCGAGCCCCCATTGCAACGCGGTTGCCAAGAGGCTGAAGGCCGCCCAGACGGCGACATAGCCGGCGGCGAACGCGCCCGTGGGCGCGTAGGCGGATCCCTCGATCCGCTGTTTGCGCCAGACGAGCGCGTAGAGGAGGATCATCGGCGCGGCGCTCGGGAGCATCATGGCGAGCATCATCACGGCCCACATGACGAACATCAGCGCGCCGTCGGTCAGCGTCCAGGGTTTCAGCGCCATCATGTCCGCCATGTCGGCGGCGGCGAGTTCGATAAGATAGAGCCAGGCGAGCGCCGCCACGATCACGACGCCTGTGAGCACCACGAGGCGTTCACGCTTCAACAGGGTTTCGACGGCAAGGGCGACGCTCATAGCTTTGGAATGTCCCTCGGCTTTCGGATTTTTCTAGTCGTCGATGATGCCGTAGGGGCCGTAGGCCACAGAGGTCAGAACACCGTAACAATTGGCGCGGTCCATTTTGATCTCGCCCGTGCCTTTGAAGCGGCTGCTCGCCATCTCGCCGTCATGGAACTCGAAGCCCTCGGGCAAGCGGATGATCGCGCGATGGAGATCGCCGGTCACTGGGTTCCGGATGGGCTCCAAGGACGCCTCGATCACGTTGGGAATCACCATTCGCGCCGTGCGCCCCTCGATATCGCAGGCGAACTCGATCGGGGCGATCACGGGATCGAGTTCCTTTTCGATCGTCGAGCCGTAGATGTTGAAGACCGTGGTGGGTTCCTGCTCCTCGCCACCGAGGATCTTGAAGAGGGCGTCACGCTGCTCTTCGATGGCGCGCGCGTCGATGACGCCCTGGACGATTCCGCCCCCCTCGTGGATGGGGCCCGGCCAGCGATAGATCGCGCCGTAGCGGAGCCCGTCGAGGCGGACACCATCGAAATGCCCCTCTTCGATCTCCATGCCCTCGAAGCCTTCGCACACCTCGTGGGTCGGACGGGCGTTGAACTCGCACGGACAGCCATAATCGCAGCTGCAACCGCCGAATTTCTTGCCGCGGATCATCCAATCGACGTAGGCCATGATATCGCCCTTGCTCGGTGAGTTGGTCCTATACGCCTGATCCCCATTATTGAGCCCTGCGCCGTAGCGCGTCCAGATCGACGGGCGCGGGCCTTCGACGGGCACGACGCGCCTTCGCCCGAAGGGGCGGGCTCGCCAAAAGGCCCCCGATCGCTGCGCGCGCCCCGGACCGGGAGAGCGTCCGTCCGCCCGGTCTTGCGCACACCCGCGCGTGAAGAGGGTTAACGATTTCCGAAGCGCCTTCGCGCGTCACCGCCCGCGTCCGGTTCTCCCGCCCCTTCTGGGGTACCGGCCCGACGGCCGCCAATCCGGAATAAATTCAACCGATTAAATGGTTAATTCCGAATTTATCGAAAATTTTAGATAAAAAGCAAGTAATATTCATATAAACCCGAAGTATATGTAAACATATTTTTAGAATTACCTTTACTTTTGCTTCACCATGCCCGTACAATTGAGGCATGTCTAAGAACAGACATAGAGAAGACCGGGCCGCGGAGACGCGAGAGCCGCCGCCCTCGGAGGCAAGGACGGGCATCGGCCTCTTCGGCCTCTTCCGCCTCGGAGGGATCGCCTTCGTGATCACCTTCGCCTTGATGTCCCTGGTGATGTCGAGCGACAGCATTCGCGGGTCTCTGGCAATCGGCGCCCATGCCGACGGGGACGGCGCGACCGGTCATCTGGATCGGGGGCTGATCTATCTCGAGCAGGGCTACGTCTCCTTCAGCTGCGCCGCCGCGGTGGGCGGCGAGGACCTCGGAGCGCGGCCCGCGCGGGCGCGGGATAGCCTCGGCGAGGTCCTCGATCGCCTCGATCGGGGCGCCATCGAGGCGGCAGAACCCCGCCTCGCCGAATGCGTCGCGCAGGCGCAGAACGTCCGAGCGATCGATCTCGTCGATGCGCAGTATCTCCGCGGGGTCTGGTATGCCGAGCAGGCGCTGACCGCCTTGAGTTGCGCCGCACGGCTGGACAAGGGCAACACGGGGCTGAGGGCCGCCAAATTCCGCGACGGCATCGTGGCAATCGTCGGCCCCAGCATCGCGGAAAGCGCGGCCCATGCCGCGCAGAAATGCGTTGAGGCCTTTGATGCCGGTCACCACGCGCAGGCGGGTGGCGACCTTCCCACGTTTCACCGTCTCGGTTGGGTGACCCGAATCTTCTTCGCACCCGGCGACATTGTGGTCATTGGAACCATGGATATCGCCAGTGAGCTCAGACTGGATTTCATTCGCGCGGCGGTTCAAACCTTGCTCAGCATTTTTGGCGACATCTTGATCGGCGCGATCTCGCTCACCGTTTGGTTGGCCGCGCTGCGCCTCGCCATGCTCGTGATCAAGCCCTTCACCGGTGTGATGTTCCGTGGCCAAGGCTCGGGAACGGACAGCGGGGTGCGCGGCGTCCAGAAAGAGCGGAAGGAATTCATTCCGGGACGAGGCGGCGCGGGATCGCTGGGACGTTAGGGGGAGGTGTCGAACGAACTTAGTAGGTCGGGGTGGAGCACCAACCATCACTTGATGGGAGCGATAAGGGACTCATGGAAGAAACAGTGGTTATGGCGTCCGAACACACAAAGGATCGAAGCGGCAAAGTAACGGGTTCGCCCGG
>JAPUJA010000191.1 GCA_027296525.1 Pseudomonadota bacterium
GCCGCGACGCCGACACGCGTGACGACCGCCGGTACAGCCCAAGGCGATGGTCAAATAGCTCTTTCCTTCACGCTTATAGGCCGGAATCAGACCCTCTAACATGGCCACGAGACTACCAAAAAACGGTGCGAACGCCGAATCGGCCGCGATGAAGTCCGCGACCTTTGCGTCCCGCCCGCTCAGAGGTTGAAGCTCAGGCTCGTAGTGGGGATTGGCAAGGAAACGCACGTCGAAGACGAGATCGGCCTCGCGCGGCAAGCCCCGACGATAGGCGAAGGAGGTGACGAAGAGCCGCAGGCCCCGCGATTCGTCGAGCCCGAAATGGCCGGTCAGGCGACGCTTGAGTTCACTCGGGGCGTTGAGGGTGGTGTCGACGACGAGATCGGCGCGTTCGCGAAGCCAGGCGAGACGCTGTCTCTCGAGGCGGATACCGTCATTGACCGGCCGGTCCGTGGCGAGCGGGTGGCGCCGGCGGGTCTCGGTGAAGCGTCGGCCCAGCACATCGTCATCGCAATCGAGGAAGACGAGCGTGACGTCGAGCTCGGCCTGGGCGAGCAGGCTGTCGAACTGGCGGCTGAACGCCGAGCTGTCGAGATCGCGCGTGCGGATATCGATGCCGATGGCGAGGGCACCCGCCTCTCCCGCATGGGGCTCGAGGAGGCGCTCGAGCAGGCCGAGCGGCAAGTTGTCGACGGCCTCGTAACCGATATCTTCGAGCGCCTTGAGCGCGGAGGTCTTGCCCGCGCCCGACATGCCGGTGACGAGCACGACGGGTCGCCGCTCGCCCGGGGCCTCGCTTGGCCGGGTGCGCCTTTCCGCCATGATCAGGCCCCTCGGCCCGCGAGGTTCCGGCGCGCGGGCGTGGCCACCATGGCCAAGCGCAGCTTCGCCGTCACCGAGGGCTCGAAGGCCCAGAGCCGGAGCAAGGGAAGCGCGATCCCTAAGAGCGTGAGGCCCTCTCTTTCGGGCAGGCGCTCGACCTCCTCGGGGCCGACGAGATCGACGACGAGAGCGAGCGCGACCCTCGGGGTATGGTCGAGCCGTTCGATTCCCAGACCGCGCACCTCGATCTTGCCGGCGAGCGAGGGCGCGGCTCTGGCGAAGAGCCGACCGTCCTGAACCTCGAGCCGGACGCGGTCGTCGGCAACCAGCCTTGCCCCCTGATCGATCAGTCGAAGCGCCAGATCCGATTTTCCGGCGCCCGACGGGCCGCGCAGCAAGAGGCCCGCTCCGTTGAGCTCGACGCAGCTTGCGTGGATGGTCTCCATGTTAAGAACAAGGTGAGAACCCGCTGCCCCTCTGTCAATCGGGCTCCTCGAGGGGCTCTCAAGCGGCGTTGGAGGCCGGTGTTTCCGTAAGCAGGGCGTAGATCGCCTCCGCGCTCTCCGAGCCGCGCAGCTTGGCGCAGACCGCGTCGTCCCGGAGCAGGCGCGAGACGCGCGCGAGCGCCTTCAGATGGTCCGCTCCGGCCGTCTCCGGCGCGAGCAAGAGGAAGATCAGATCGACCGGGCGGTCGTCGACCGCGTCGAAATCGACCGGCTCTTCGAGCCGCGCGAAAACCCCGTGGAGCCGATCGAGATTGGCGAATTTGCCGTGGGGTATCGCGACGCCCTTGCCCACGCCTGTGGTGCCGAGGCGCTCGCGCTCGAGCAAGACGTCGAAGATCTCGCGTTCGTGGGCCCCGACGATCGTGCTGGCATGCTGCGCGAGCTCCTGGAGCACTTGTTTCTTGCTGCCGACCTTGAGCCTTGGAACCACACCCTCAACGCTCAAGAGATCGGAAATTTCCATAATATCCTCGTCACTTAGCCTTAAGCAGGGCGTTCGGATCGCGGTCGGGGACAGGGCCCTCGCCCAAGCGAACGGCGGCGCTCATTCGACCGTCGCCGGCCCGCGCCCGCCATGTCCCCGGTGGTGGCTGATCAAACGCTTCTTTTGGCGCCGCAACTGTTTCTCGATCCGCTCGGCCGCCGCGTCGAAGCTGGCATGAATATCGTCGAGCTCCGCGCGGCTTTGGAAGGTGATGCCCGGCCCCGCGTGGACCGAAATAGACGTCACAAAGTGATGCGCGTCGCGCGAAAAGATCACTTGCGCCTCGATCGCGTTGTCAAAATATTTGCTTATTCCCGACGTCAACCGCCGCTCCACATGTTTGCGCAAGGCCCCGCTCAGATTGAGCTGTTTGCCTTGGACCATAAGCTTCATGACCTACGATGTCCGCCTGGTCACGATGGTTGGGCTGACGCCCGGGTGGGGCGGTGGGGCGAGATGAGTGTCACGGAGGGCCGGAAAATAGGTCTCGTGACCCGGGAAGTCAAGCGGGGCTCCGGGACGCGAAGGCCTCGGCTTTTGCCGCCCGCCGTTTGATCCGCCGGCGCTCGACGGACGAGGGGATACGCATCGCTTCCCGGTACTTAGCGACCGTGCGCCGAGCGATTCCGATGTCCGATTCGTTGAGAAGTTCCGCGATCCGATCGTCGGACAGGGGGCTCTCCGTTTTCTCGTCTTGAATCAGCTGTTTGATGCGGTGGCGCACGGATTCGGCCGAATGCGCGGCGCCGCCGTCCAGACTGCCGATCGAGGCGCTGAAAAAATACTTCAACTCATAGGTGCCCCGCGGGGTGATCATGTATTTGTTCGCGATCACCCGGCTCACCGTACTTTCGTGCATCTCGATGGCCTCGGCGATGTCGCGGAGAATCAGCGGCTTGAGGTGCTGCACGCCGTGGGAGAGGAAGGCGTTCTGCTGGCGCACGAGTTCACGCGCCACCTTCAGGATGGTCCGGGCGCGTTGATCGAGCGCCTTAACGAGCCAGTTGGCCGTGTGGTAGCAGTTCGTGATGTAGTCGCGGTCCTCCTTGGTCTTGGCGTCCATGCGCACCCGTGCGTAATACCTGTTGTCCACGAGTACGCGCGGCAACGTTTCGGAGTTGAGTTCGACCAACCAGACGTGTCCCGACTGCTGGCGCACGGCCACATCGGGCACGATCGTTTGGGTTACCTCGGTCTCGAAGGCGAGCCCGGGCTTCGGATTGAGCGCGCGAATCTCGGCGACCATCTGGCCCAGATCCTCCGCGTCCACGTCGCAGAGCTTCTGAAGGCGGTCGAACGCGCACTCCGCCAAGAGGTCGAGATGCTCGATGAGCGCCGCCATCGCCGGATCGAAGCGCCCCTGGTCCTTGAGCTGGAGCGTGAGGCATTCTCTTAAGTTGCGCGCGAAGATCCCCGGCGGGTCGAAGCGCTGGAGCGTTTCAAGCGTCGCCTCGACGCGCGCGACATCGCAGCCGAGACGCTCGGCGATCCGGTCGAGTTCGGTGCCTATATAGCCGGCTTCATCGAGCGACTCGATGAAGTGCAGCCCGATCACGCGATCGGCGGCCTCGTCGATATCCGTGTTGAGCTGCTCGAGGAGATGCTCCCGAAGCGTGCGCGAACGCGAGAGTGTCTGCTCCACGCCGCCGATCGAATCCGAAAACTCACCGCGGGGGCTGCGTCCGGCGGGCGCACCGAACGCCGGATCGGCATAAGGGCCGTCCTCGCCATCGAAACTCTCCTCGGCGGGCGGCGCGGCGCCCTCGGCGGGCGGCGCGCCATCCTCGCGCTCGAGCAACGGGTTCTTGCGCAGCTCGTCCTCGACGAAATCGATGAGTTCGAGGTTCGAGAGCTGCAGCAGCTTGATCGACTGCTGCAGCTGCGGAGTCATGACGAGGCCATGACCCTGTCGAAGCTCGACGCGCTGCGAAATCGACATGCCCGTCCCCTACAGGCTGAATCGATCGCCGAGATAAACCCGGCGCACCTCTTCATGGCTGACGATCTCGGAGGGCTCGCCTTCCATGAGGAGAACGCCTTCGTGGAGGATGTAGGCGCGATCCACGAGGTCCAAGGTTTCGTGTACATTGTGATCGGTGATCAGAACGCCGATGCCCCGGTCCTTGAGGTGAGCCACGAGTTCGCGAATGTCGGCGATCGCGATGGGGTCGATCCCGGCGAAGGGCTCGTCGAGCAGCATGAAGGACGGTTTGGAGGCGAGCGCGCGGGCGATCTCGACCCGCCGGCGTTCGCCGCCCGAGAGCGCGAGCGCGGGCGTGCGCCTCAGATGGGAGATGGAAAACTCGGCGAGCAGCTCATCGAGCAAATGCTCGCGGCTCTCGTGGTCGGGTTCGGAAACCTCGAGCACGGCCCGGATGTTCTGTTCGATGTTCATGCCGCGGAAGATCGAGGCCTCTTGCGGCAGATAACCGATGCCGAGGCGCGCGCGCCGGTACATTGGGAGCTCGGAGATGTTGTGGCCATCGAGGTGGACGGTACCGGAATCGGCGGCGATGAGGCCCGTGATGCAGTAGAAGCAGGTCGTCTTGCCGGCGCCGTTCGGCCCGAGCAGGCCGACGACTTCGCCGCGCTGCACCTCGATGCTCACATCGCGGAGCACGGGCCGCTTCCTGTAACGCTTGCCGAGGTTTTGAGCCACGAGCCCGGTATTCTTCGCCACCAGCTGCGGCATGTGTTCTTCGGCGCCGGCCTTCTCGGCTTGAACGCTGTTCGCCATCGCGACCCGTAATCCTTCCGTTCAGTCCCCGCCGGGCACGAAGACACTGCGAACCCTCTCGTCGGAACCGGAGGAATCGACCGGGCCGACGATCCGGCTGAAACCCGTCTCGAGATTCATCACGAGATGATCGCCGCGGATGACGTTTTCACCCCGTGTGAGCACCACCGAGCCGTCGAGATTGATCGTGCTGTCCTCGACATTGTAGACGCCGGTTTTGCCTTGCGCCGTTTCGCCCGGCGAGGAAACAAACACATCGCCTTCCGCTTCGATGCGCGAGATCGACGCGCCCTCCGGGCCGGCTCCGTCCTCGTAATAATGCACGGTCAGTACGCGCGCGCGCAGGTGCAACTCTCCTTGCACCGCATCGACATTGCCGCGGAAGATCGCAATGCTCTGGTCACGGTGGACTTCCAAGCTGTCCGCCGTGATCTCGATCGGCTGACTCGCGTCGTGGTCCGCGCCGATGTTTGTCTGAGCCCAGGCAAACGTGGCGGGAAAGACGGCGAGCGCGAGGCCGGCCAGGATGCCGAGCGCGGCCATGGGAAAGGCGGTGGATCGAAGGAAGCGCCGCATCATCGGGCGCGCGCGTTCGTGAAGACGACGAGCTTCACGGGACCGTTGAAGTGGAAGATCGCCCCTTCCCCGAGCACGCGGAACCCCTGCGCGGTGAGCACGCCGAGCGGCCCCTGGCCTTCGACCGGTTGCTTGCCCGAGGCTTCACCCTTGACGAGGTCGATGCGCGCGCTTTCGGTGCGGAACTCATAGCCGAGATCGGAAAAGCCGTTCACCTCGCCCTCGAGATCCAGGATGTCCTCGTCTCGATAGTAGATGCCGCGCTCCGCGGTGAGCACGAGCCAGCCGCCGCCGGTGAGCGTGATGTCCGCCTGGGGGCGCTCGAGCACGATGATATCGGAATCCGGTGCCGGTTGAGTCGCAAGCTCGGCGGTCACGGTATAGGACTGATCCTTGTCATCGACGCCGACATAGCGCGCGTTGGTCATCATGAGCGCGCCCGATTCGTCCCGGTCGGCCGTGGCGAAGGTGAGCCGGAAACCTTCCGTCGTGCCGGTCAGCATCGGCCACACCACGACCAGGATGAAGAGCGCGAGCGCCACCGAGGGAAGCGCGTAGCGCATGAGCGCCACGAACACGGTGTAGCGCGCGTTGACATGGATGGCGGCCCCGCCCTGGCGCGGATCGAGACCGGCGAGGTGCCGGCGCTTGGTCGAAGCGCCGCCGGTGGGTGTGGTTCCTTCGATCTCGTTCATGCCACGCCGGCGTGCAGGCAATCGTGGATATGGATGATCCCCTCGGGCCGCCCGTCCGCCACCACGAAGAGCGAGGTGATCGTGTTCGCGTTCATGTATTGCAGGGCTTCCGCCGCGAGGGCGTTGGGGCGAATCGTCTTCGGGCTTGGCGTCATGACCTCGCCCGCCTTGCGTTCGAGCAGGTCCGGACCCATGTGCCGGCGCAGGTCGCCGTCGGTGATGACGCCGCAGAGCCGGCCCGCTTCGTCGGTCACGCCGACGCAGCCGAAGCGTTTCCCCGTCATGATGATCAGCACCTCGGCCATCGAAGTCTCGGGCGGCGCCAAGGGCATTTCGGGCCCGACATGCATGAGGTCGGCGACCCTTTTGAACCGGCTGCCGAGCTTCCCGCCCGGATGGAGGCGGTGAAAGTCATCGGGCGTGAATCCCTTCCGTTCGAGCAGCGCAACCGCGAGCGCGTCGCCGAGCGCGAGCGACATGGTGGTCGAGGTGGTGGGCGCGAGGCCCATCGGACAGGCCTCCTCCGCCCCGGGCAGCACGAGCGCGACATCGGCGGCCTCGACCAGAGCCGATTTGTCGCGCCCCACGATCGCGATCAGCGGGATCGCGAAGCGCCGGCTGTAGGCGACGAGGTCGGTGAGCTCGGGCGTTTCGCCCGAGTTGGAAAGCGCGAGCACGGCGTCGTTCGGGGTGATCATGCCGAGGTCGCCGTGGCTCGCCTCGCTCGGATGGACGAACAAGGCCGGCGTGCCCGTCGAGGCCAGCGTGGCCGCGATCTTGCGCCCGACATGGCCGCTCTTGCCCATGCCCGTGACGACGACCCGTCCCGTGACGCCCGAGAGGATGTCGATGGCCTCCGCGAAACGCGAATCCAGCGCCGCGGCGAGCGTGCGGATGCCGGTGGCCTCGGTCTCGAGCACGTGGCGCGCGACAGCGAGGTCCTTGCGCTCCGCGCGGGCCATTTTTGGATCAGATTTGGCGGCGGCTTCCGACATGGCACGCCGTGGGTGCTTGGCACATTTCTTGCCGGGATCCCTTCTTCTTTCGCAGTATGTGACTTGGCCCCGGAAACGTCAATTTATCGTAAACTCGCGGCTTATGGCTATAAAAAATAAGAAAAAATCGTGTTTTGGGGCCGGCTTTCCGAGCCCCTGTGAGGATCGCCGGGCCCTCGGGGCTCGGCGATCCTCACAGGGGCTCAGCCCTCGGGGCTCAGCCCTTCGGGACTCAGCCCTTCGGGGCTCAGTGCTCGAAGATGTCGATCTCGGCCCAGCCGGCGAGATCGAGCGCCGCGCGTGTCGGGAGGAAGTCGAAACAGGCGCGGGCGAGCTCGGTGCGCCCGTGGCGGGAGAGCAGCTCGTCGAGGTGAGCGCGAAGGCCATGGAGGTGGAGCACGTCCGAGGCGGCGTATTCGATCTGCTGCTTGGAGAGTTCCGCCGCCCCCCAGTCCGAGCTTTGCTGTTGCTTGGAGAGCTCGACGCCGAGGATCTCCCGGCAGAGGTCCTTGAGGCTGTGGCGGTCGGTATAGGTGCGCGTGAGCTTTGAGGCGACCTTGGTGCAGTAGACGGGAGAGCAATCAACGCCGAGATAATGGCGGATCACGGCGAGATCGAAGCGCGCATAGTGAAAGAGCGTGGTGACGTGCGGGTCGGCGAGGATCGCCTTGAGGTTGGGCGCCTCGTACGCCCCGTTCGCGAACTGCACGACATGGGCATCTCCCTCGCCGTCGGAAAGCTGGATGAGACAGAGCCGATCGCGCAAGGGGTTGAGCCCCATCGTCTCGGTATCGATGGCCACGCACGCGCCGAACGTGACGCCGCTCGGCAGATCGCCCTTATGAAGGTGATTTGTCAAAGGCGCTTAAGGCCCCTTCGCGCGCATCAAGAGAGAGCCGATGGTGCCCAGGAGAAGACTCGAACTTCCACGACCAAAAAGGTCACTAGAACCTGAATCTAGCGCGTCTACCAATTCCGCCACCTGGGCTTGCCGGCTCGGTTTTGTGAGTAGTCGCCGGGCGGGACGATGTCAACCGGGCCGGCGCTTTCCCAGGCCTCCTGTCGATGGCCGAGCGGGTCCGGTGAGGAAGGGCTTGCGGGCGGTCTCGGCTGACGCTAAGGACAGGTGCCATGAAGTCCCGCATGGTTACCGTCTTCGGGGGATCGGGCTTTATCGGTCGGCATCTGGTGCACCGTCTGGCGACCGAGGACACGATTCTGCGCGTCGCGGTGCGCGACCCGGAAGCCGCGAAGTTCCTCAAGCTCGCCGGCGAGGTCGGCCAGATCCTGCTGGAGCCGGCGAACATTGCCGACGAGGCCTCGGTCCGGCGCGCCGTCGAGGGGGCCGATCAGGTGGTCAACCTGGTCGGCATCCTGTTCGAACGGGGCCGGCAAAGCTTTCAGGCGATCCATGTCGAGGGCGCGCGGAACGTGGCCGTGGCCGCCAAGGCGGCGGGGGTCAAACGCCTCGTCCATGTCTCGGCGCTGGGCGCCGATCCCGCATCGCCTTCGGCCTATGCGCGCAGCAAGGCGGCGGGTGAGGCGGCGGTCGCCGAGGCCTATGGGCAAGCGACGATCCTGCGCCCGAGCGTGGTCTTCGGCCCGGAGGATGATTTCTTGAACCGCTTCGCCGCGATGGCGCAGCTCATGCCGGCCTTGCCGGTCTTCTTCCGGGGGATTCCCAAGCTCGACCCGTTCAAGGACTTCCCGTTTCCGAGCGTCGAGTTCGAGGCCGGCGCCACGCGCCTACAGCCCGCTTATGTCGGTGATGTCGCCGAGGCTCTGGCCAAGACCCTCGATGATCCCGAGACGCTCGGGAGGAGCTACGAGCTCGGGGGGCCCGAGGTCTACCGCCTGATCGACATCATGCGCCTGGTGCTCAAGCTTACGGGCCAGCGCCGCCTGTTGCTCCCCCTGCCCTTCGCCGCCGCCGAGATCCTGGCGATCTTTCTTGGGCTCCTGCCCGTCCCGCCCTTGACGCGCGATCAGGTGAGGCTCTTGAAGGCCGACAATGTCGTCGCCCCGGGCGCGCTCGGCTTCGCGGATCTCAAGATCACGCCGCAGGCGCTCGAGCTCGTGGCGCCCACCTATTTGCGCCGCTTCGGGCGGCCGCGCGCCGAACAGACCGAAGCCTCCTAGGATCGGCCCTGCCGTCCGAGGCCTTGCGTTCCCGGAACGGTTTACCACGGCATCACGGCCTCTCGACGCTCATACCGTGGAACCCATGGGTCTAATGCCGTTCGTCCCAGGCGTAGGGAGGCGCGAAACGTTTGACCAGAAAATCGATGAAGGCGCGCACTTTGGGTGCAATGTGGCGCTGCCGAGGATAAACGGCGTAAAGCGGCGTTCCCTCCGGAAGGACCTCGTAATCGGTGAGCAGCTCGCGCAAGCGGCCCTCGCGGATATGAATGCCCACGAGCCAGTTCGGAACCAGCACGATACCGAGATTGGCGAACGCCAATGCGCTGAGCACCTCGCCGCTGTCGGCGAACAGACTGCCTGAGACTCGAACCTCGACGCTTCCCTCGGCGCCGCGAAAGCGCCAGAGGTTCTTTCCCGGCGTCGAGCGGAAGGTCAGGCAATTATGCTCGCTGAGTTCGGACGGCGTGCGGGGCGTCCCGGCGGCTTTGAGGTAGGAAGGGCTCGCGCAGACGAGGCGCCGGCTCGCGCCGATCTTGCGCACGATCAGGCTCGAATCCTTGAGCCGACCCACCCGGATCGCGAGGTCGTAGCCGCCGTCGATCAGATCCACGACCCGGTCGGTGACGGCGAGCGCGACCTGCACCGCTGGATAGTGCCTGTGAAATTCCGCGAGCGCCGGCGCGCTGTGCAGCCGGGCGACGCTCGCCGGCACCGTGATCCTTAAGATGCCGCTGGGCACGGCCTCCATCTGCGCGACGGCGAGCTTCGCCTCATCGACCTCGAGGAGGATCCGCCTGACGCGCTCGTGATAGAGCCGTCCCGCATCCGTGAGGCTCAGCCGACGGGTGGTGCGCTGGAAGAGTTGAACGCCAAGCTGGTCCTCGAGCTCGCCGACCCGGCGCGAGACCGAGGAGGGCGCGCTGCCGAGCTGACGCCCCGCGGCCGAGAAGCTTCCCATCTCCACGACCCGGCTGAAGACCCTCATGGCCCCAAGGCTGTCCATCGGCGGATATCTATTTTTGTAAAAAACGCAATAATCTTTATCTTATTTTCCTGATTATCGCAAATAAGAATCGGACCTAATATGTCGTTCATCGGCCCACGCGAAGGTTTTGAGAGGCAAGTGATGATCGAGCTTTATTTCTAGACCACGCCCAACGGCTACAAGCCGCTGTTGTTCCTCGAGGAAACCGGCATTCCCTACCGGATCGTCCCCGTCAACATCAGCAAGGGCGAGCAGTTCGCGCCCGAGTTCCTGAAGCTCTCGCCCAACAACCGGATCCCGGCGATCGTCGATCGCGCGCCGGCCGGGGGCGGGGGTCCGATCGCGCTCTTCGAATCGGGCGCGATCCTGCTCTATCTCGCCGAGAAGACCGGCCGGTTCCTGCCCGTCGATGTCGCGGGGCGCGCCGAGGTGCTGCAGTGGCTCTTCTGGCAGATGGGCGGCCTCGGCCCCATGCTCGGTCAGAACCTCCATTTTGCGGCCTACGCGCCCGAGCGTATCCCTTACGCCATCGAACGCTACGAACGGGAAACCGCGCGCCTCTACGGCGTGCTCGATAGGCGTCTCGCGGATCGCCCGTTCGTCGCCGGCGACTATTCGATCGCCGACATGGCGATCTATCCCTGGATCTTCCGGCTCGAGCGCGAAGGAAATCGTCTCGATGGCTTCCCATATCTCGCCCGCTGGTGCGCGCGCGTCGGCCGGCGGCCCGCTGTGATGCGTGCCTACGCGAAGGGCGCGGCGATAAACACGACGCCGACGGTGAACGAAGAGTCGAAGGCGATCCTCCTCGGTCTGGCGGGCCAAAGCGCCGCCGCCTGAACGGCCGAGACCTCATCGAGCCGTCGCGATCGGCAACCCAATTGCGCGACCAACACGGCGATCAAGGAGAAACACGATGCCCCGACTGAATCCGATCGATCCCAATGAAGCTGAAGGAAAGGCGAAGACCCTCCTCAAGGGCGTCGAGAAGGCGCTCGGCATGACCCCCAATCTGATGCGCACTCTCGCCAATTCTCCAGCTGCGCTCGAAGCCTATTTGAGCTTCGCCAATGCGCTCGGCAACGGCCGCTTGAGCGCAAAGCTCCGCGAGCAGATCGCGCTCGCCGTCTCCAACGCCAACGGATGCGCGTACTGCGCCTCTGCGCATACGGCGGTTGGGAAGATGCTCGGGCTCGACGCGGCGGAACTCACCAACAATCTTCACGCATCGTCCGGAGATCCCAAGGTCGAGACAGCGCTTAAGTTCGCGCACGCCATCATCGCCAAGGAAGGCTGGCTTGGCGACGACGATCTGCAACATGTGCGAGACGCGGGCTACGATGATGGCGAGATCGTCGAGCTCGTCGCGGCCACCGCGTTCACCATCTTCACGAATTACTTCAACCATATTGCCGAGACGGAGGTGGACTTTCCCTTGGTCGCGGTCGATGAACTCGCCGCGGCCTGAGAGCGGCGTCGATGAAGCGTGGCCGCGATGTCTGCGGAGCGCAAATTCTTAAGAGGATAAGGAGAAAGACAATGAAAGCAGCCGTGATGCATGAATTCGGCGATTTCGACGTGCTCAAATACGAAGACATCGCGACGCCTGAGCCGAAGTCCGGGCATGTTCTCGTGAAGGTTCTCGCGGCCGGGGTCAACCGGCTCGACCACTATTTGCGCGAAGGCTCGGTCACGCGGGACATTCCGCTCCCCCACATCCTGGGGGCCGACGCCGTGGGCGAGGTGGCCGAGCTTGGGCCCGGAGTCTCGGGTCTTAAGGCCGGCGATAAGGTGATCGTCGTGCCGGGCTTTCCTCTGAAGGAGGCGGAGAAGGATATCTACCCGGCCGTCACGGCGCCGAGCTTCGCGCTTCCGGGGCTTGGGATCTGGGGCGGCTATGCTCAGTATATCGAGGTGCCCGCCCGCTCGGTGGTCAAGGATGAAACCGGCCTCGCGCCCGAGAGGCTCGCAACCTTGCCCGTCGTGTTGGCGACCGCCGTTCGTTCGGTCAAGAAGGTGGCCCGCGTCGAGGCGGGCGACAAGGTGCTCGTTCAGGCCGGCGCCTCGGGCTCTGGCTCCATGCTGATCCAGGTCGCGAAGGCGCTCGGCGCCGAGGTCGCCACCACGGTGCGCGGCGCGGCGAAGGCCGAGTTCGTCGAATCACTGGGCGTGGACCTCGTGATCGACACGCGAAAGGCAGACTTCGTCGAGCGCATCAAGGAGTGGACCGGCGGCAAGGGTGCCGACGTCGTGATCGACAATCTGGGTGGCGAGGTGTTGGCCAAGAGCATCGACGCGGTCAAGCCGCTCGGTGTCGTCGTCGCCTTCGGTTTTGCGGCCGGTGCGGAGGTCGGCTTCGACATCCGGAGCCTGTTCTTCGCCCAGAAGCAGCTCAAGGGCTCGATGGCGAGCGACGTCGCCGATCTCGAATGGGGCCTCGAGCAACTCCGCGCGGGGCGCATCGAAGCCGTGCTCGACCGGGCGCTGCCTCTAAGCGATGCGGCTCAGGCGCACCGGCTGATCGCCGCCAACCAGGTCAAGGGGAATATCGTGTTGCTCCCCTGGGCGGCGTAAGAGCAAGAGCCTCGCCCAGCTTAAGCATAGAGCCAGACGATGAGTCCGGCGCCCAAGAGCAGGCGGTAGATCACGAAGGGCGTGAAGCCGACCCGTCGGACAAGCTGCATCAGGACCCAGATGGCGAGAAGCGCGACGGCGAAGGAGAGTACCGCTGCGATCCCGGCGTCGAGCGTGAGCACGGGGTCGCCGCTCTTGACGAGCTCGTAGCCCGCGAACGCACCCGCGGCGACGATCACGGGGATCGAGAGCAGCATCGCGAAGCGCGCCGCCGTGTCGCGCTCGAAGCCGGCCATGCGCGCGGCGGTCATGGTGATTCCGGCGCGGCTCGTGCCGGGCAGGATGGCGAGCGCCTGGGCGCAGCCGATGAAGAGCGCCGAGGAAAGCGTCATATGGTCGAGATTGCGCACGGTCAGCCCCAGGCGATCGGCGCCGTAAAGGAGGATCGCGAAGCCGATGGTGGTGGCCATGATGAGCACCGGATCCTCCAAGAGCCCGGGCGCGAAGAGATAGACGAGCGCGCCCGCGGCGATGACGGGCAGGGTCGCGAGGCAAAGGTAAAGCGCCAAGCGGCTCCGATCGCGCCCATGGCGCCGCCGGCTCGAGACGAGGGGCATGACGATCGAGCCGATGTCGCGCCAGAAATAGATCACGACCGCGGCCAGAGTGCCCACATGCACGGCGACGTCGAGCAGGAGATCCTGGTCCCAGAGCAGGAACTCGCGCACCAGAACCAGATGCGCCTTGGAACTGATCGGCAGGAATTCGGTGATGCCCTGGACCAGGGCGAGGACGACGAGCTGAAGCACCGTCAAAGACGTGTCCTCCCATGACAGCAAGGCTTATAGCACCGGGCGGATTCCCGCCAAAGGCCTCATATCCCGTTGGGGGAAGGGCTATGGGAAAACCAAGTCGCATATTAAGATAGTTGCGTTATCGGAACTATCTTCTGGGGTTACGGAAATCTATTGAAAAATCTCTAGGTGATTAGGCGTGTATATGATAATTTAAGTAAGCAAAGCTGACCTAAAATCATGGCGCACCCGGCCGCAAAACGATAAGGCGGGCAGAAGCCGCAGGGCTCGGCGAGGGGACGCGATCCCCGCCGGCAGGGGGAACGGACCATCCATGGTGAGCCGGATGCTCACATTCGTCGAGGTCGCGCAAGCGATGCCCGACAAGCGCCCGGCGCCCGAGCGGCGCGCCGACTTCGACGAGATCTTCGGGGTCTTCGAGCCCGAGCGGGCGCGCGAGCAGGCGGCGCGCTGCTCGCAGTGCGGCATTCCGTTTTGCCAAGTCCACTGCCCGCTCCACAACAACATCCCCGACTGGCTCATGCTGGCGGCCGAGGGCCGCCTCGAGGAGGCCTACGAGGTGTCCTCGGCGACCAACAACATGCCCGAGGTGTGCGGCCGCATCTGCCCGCGCGATCGCCTGTGCGAGGGCAACTGCGTGATCGAGAAGGGCTTCGAGTCGGTGACCATCGGAACCGTCGAGAGCTACATCACGGACACCGCCTTCGAGCGGGGCTGGGTCAAGCCGCCCACGCCGAGGGCCGAGCGCGCGCAATCCGTCGGCATCATCGGAGCGGGCCCGGCCGGGCTCACAACGGCCGAGGAGCTTCGGCGCAAGGGTTATGCCGTGCACGTCTATGACCGCTACGATCGCGTCGGCGGCCTGCTCGTCTACGGCATCCCGAACTTCAAGCTCGAGAAGTGGCTGGTGAAGCGCCGCGCCGACCTCCTCGAGGAGGCGGGCGTCGTCTTCCACCTCGGTTTCGAGGTGGGCAAGGACGCGAGTCTCGCCGAGCTTCGTGCCGAGCACGACGCGCTCCTGATCGCGACCGGCGCCTACAAGGAGCGCGACGCCAAGTTCCCGGGCGTGGGCCTGGGCAATGTCTTTCACGCCATGAGCTACTTGACGGCGAGCAACCGCAAGGGGCTGGGCGATGCGGTTCCG
>JAPUJA010000192.1 GCA_027296525.1 Pseudomonadota bacterium
GATCATCACGTACGGGAACGGTGGATCAGGATTCCGGGCCGTCGAGCAGTTCCTTCAGCAAATCGTTGACCTTGCGGGGGTTCGCCTTCCCCCGGGACGCTTTCATCACCTGGCCGACGAAGAAACCGAAGAGCTTTTCCTTGCCGGCCTTGTATTGGGCGAGCTTATCGGCCTGCTCTTCAAGCACCCGATCGACGATCGCCTCGATCGTGCCCGCATCGCTCACCTGCTTCAAGCCCTTCTCCTCGACGATCGCGCCAGCATTCTTGCCCTCCGCGCACATGAGCTCGAAGACCTCCTTGGCGATGCGCCCCGAGATCGTGCCGTCGGCGATCAGGTCGATGAGCTCGCCCAAGGCGGCGGCCGAGATCGGCGAGCGCTCGATTGTGAGCCCCTGCTTGTTCAAGAAACCGAAGAAATCGCCCGTCAGCCAGTTCGCCGCCTGCTTGGGATCGCGCCCTTCCGCCAGGCTCTCATAGAATCCGGCGACCTCCTGATCGGCGACGATCACGCCGGCGTCGTAAACCGAGAGGCCGTATTCGCTCATGAAGCGCTCCTTCTTCTCGTCCGGCAATTCCGGCAAGGATTCCTTGATGCGCTCGACCCACTCGCCATCGAGCTCCAGGGGAAGCAGGTCCGGGTCCGGGAAGTAGCGGTAGTCGTGCGCCTCCTCCTTGCTGCGCATCGAGCGGGTCTCGCCCTTGTTGGCGTCGAACAGGCGCGTCTCCAGCACGATCTCCTCGCCCGACTCGACCACCTCCACCTGGCGCTCGGCCTCGTAATCGATCGCGCGGATCACGTTGCGGATGGAATTCACGTTCTTGATCTCGGTGCGCGTGCCGAAGGGCTCGAACATGCGGTGGATCGAGACATTGACGTCGCAACGGAGCGATCCCTCCTCCATGTTGCCGTCGCAGGTGCCGAGATAACGCAGGATCGAGCGTAATTTGCGGAGATAAGCCCCGGCCTCTTCCGAGCCCCGCAAGTCCGGCTTCGAGACGATCTCCATGAGCGCGACGCCGGAGCGGTTCAAGTCAATGAAGGTCGCGTCGGGGCGCCGATCGTGCAGGCTTTTTCCCGCGTCTTGCTCGAGATGAAGCCGCTCGATGCCGACGCGGCGGACCGTGCCGTCCGCAAGATCGATGGTGACCTCGCCCTCGCCGACGATCGGCTGCTTGTATTGCGAGATCTGATAGCCCGCGGGCAGGTCGGGATAGAAGTAGTTCTTGCGGTCGAACACCGAGACGAGATTGATCTTCGCCTTCAAGCCGAGCCCGGTGCGCACCGCCTGCTCGACGCAATAGTCGTTGATCACCGGGAGCATGCCGGGCATCGCCATGTCGACATAGGAGACCTGGCTGTTGGGTTTCGCCCCGAAGGTGGTCGGGGCACCCGAGAAGAGCTTCGCCTTCGAGATCACCTGGGCGTGAATCTCGAGCCCGATCACCACCTCCCACTCGCCGCTCGAACCTTCGATCATCTCGACCCCCCGCTTGAGAGATAGCCCCCGCTTGAGAGATAGGAAGGCTCGGCCTCGAAGCCGGCGGCGCGCTCGAGGGCCTCGGCCGTGCGCAGCAGGGTCTCCTCGTCGAACGGCCGGGCGATCACCTGGAGCCCGAGCGGCAGGCCCTCGCCCGAGAGCCCCGCGGGCACCGAGACGCCGGGCAGCCCCGCGAGGCTCGCCGGCACGGTGAAGACGTCGTTCAGATACATCGCGACCGGATCGTCCATCTTCTCGCCCACCGCGAAGGCGGCCGAAGGCGCCGTCGGCGTCAGCATCACGTCGACCCGCTCAAAGGCCTGGGCGAAATCCGTGGCGATCAGCTTCCGCACCTTCTGGGCCTTCAGGTAATAGGCGTCGTAATAGCCGGCCGAGAGCACATAGGTGCCGATCAGCACGCGCCGGCGCACTTCCGCGCCGAAGCCCTCGGCGCGCGTCTTCTCATACATCTCGAGCAGGCTCTTGGCGGGCGCGCGGTAGCCATAACGCGCGCCGTCATAGCGCGCGAGATTGGCCGAGGCCTCGGCGGGCGCGATGATGTAATAGGTCGCGAGCGCGTATCGGGTGTGGGGCAGGCTCACCTCGACGATCTCGGCGCCCGCCTCCTCGAGCCACGCCGCGCCGGCCCGCCACAGGCGGTCGATCTCCTCGGGCATGCCCTCGACCCGGTATTCGGCCGGAACCCCGACCCTCAAGCCCTTGACCCCCTGATCGAGCGCGGCCTCGTAATCGGGCACCGGGCGCTCGACCGAGGTCGAGTCCCTCGGATCATGGCCCGCCATGACGCCCAAGAGGATCGCCGCGTCCCGGACCGTGCGCCCGAACGGTCCCGCCTGATCGAGCGAGGAGGCGAAGGCGACGATGCCGTAGCGCGAGCAGCGCCCGTAGGTCGGCTTCAAGCCGACGACGCCGCAGAAGGAGGCGGGTTGGCGGATCGAACCGCCCGTGTCCGTGCCCGTGGCGCCGAGGCACAGGCGCGCCGCAATCGCGGCCGCCGAACCGCCGGAACTGCCCCCCGGCACGAGCGCCGCGTTGTCGCCCGCGCGCCGCCAGGGATTGATCACCGGGCCGTAATGGCTCGCCATGTTGGACGAGCCCATGGCGAACTCGTCCATGTTGCTCTTGCCCACGAGCACCGCGCCCGCCTTCCAGAGATTGGCGCTGACCGTCGACTCGTAAGGGGGCGTGAAACCATCGAGGATGTGCGAGCCCGCCGTGGTGAGCACGCCCTCGGTGCAGAAAATATCCTTGATCACGAGCGGGATGCCCTCGAGCGCCCCCGCCTCGCCCTTGGCGCGGCGTTCGTCGGAGCGTCCGGCATCGGCGAGCGCGCGCTCGAAGGTCTCGGTGATCAGCGTGTTCAGATCGCGCGCCCCTTCGGCCGCCTTGATATGGGCATCCGCCAGCTCGCGCGCCGAGAACGCGCCCTCGGCCAGGCCTGAGCGCGCCTCCGCCAGGCTCAAGGCGGTGAGCGCGTCGCTCATCCGACGACCTTCGGCACGACGAAGAAGGAATCGGATTTTTCCGGCGCGTTCCGGATCACGTTCTCGACCGGTGCGCCGTCGGTGACCTCGTCGGCGCGTCGGGGGAGGCGCATCTCGACGACGCTCGTCATGGGCGCGACCGCTTCGGTGTCGACTTCATTGAGTTCCTCGATCCAGGCGAGGATCGAGGAGAGCTCCGCCGCCAACGGCTCGACCTCGTCCGCGCCGAGCGCGATCCGCGCGAGCCGTGCGATATGCAGCACGGTGGCCTTATCAAGCGACATGTGCGATCGTCTCCACAGAAGCCGGTCTCAAGGAACGGAGGGCTGGACGGCGGGGAGGGCGCGAAGGTATCACCCGTCATGGCTATCCGCAATATTCGCGCGCTGGAGCTCGAGCTGGGTCGACGGCTGATCGGCCTCGATGTCGGCGAGAAGACGATCGGCGTCGCCGTCTCCGATCCCGGCCGCGAGCTCGCCATGCCCCAGACGACGATCCGGCGCTCCAAGTTCGCGCGCGACGCCAAGGCGCTCGAAGCGCTCTACGCGGAGACCAAGGCCGGCGCCTTCATCATCGGTTTGCCGATGAACATGGACGGGAGCGAGGGGCCCCGCTGCCAGTCGGTGCGCCAGTTCGCCGCCAACCTGCTCGAGGCGTTCGAGGCCAAGATCGCCTTCTGGGACGAGCGCTTGTCCACGGTCGCGGTCACCCGGCGCATGATCGAAGCCGATCTTTCACGCCGCCGGCGCGCCGAGATCGTCGATCGGGCGGCGGCCGCCTACATCCTCCAGGGCGCCCTCGACTTCCTCGGCAAGGAGACGCCGCCCCCGGCCGGGACGTCCTGACCGCCGGCCGACTCGAGCGCCGGGCCGCTTTCCGGCGCCGCTGGAAAAGGCCGGGGCTCGCGCCGGATGGGCAGGAAAATCAAGGCCCTCGGCGATCGCTCGCGACGCTCGCTTGCAGCCGGGCACCGGGTTCGATACCCTCGCGCCCGATGTACGCCGAGCGCGTGACGCCAAGCTTCCGGCACCGCCACCTCCTGGGCATCGAAGGTCTGACCCCGGACGAGATTTCCTTTCTTCTCGACCTCTCCGAGAGCTACGTCGAGCTCAACCGCCAAGCGGAAAAGAAGAACCCCGTGCTCAGGGGCCGCACGTTGATCAACCTCTTCTTCGAGACCTCGACGCGCACGCGCACCTCCTTCGAACTCGCCGGCAAGCGTTTGGGCGCGGACACGATCAACATGTCGGTCCAGACGTCGGCAATCAAGAAGGGCGAGACGCTCATCGACACGGCGATGACGCTCAACGCGATGCACCCCGACGTGCTGGTCGTGCGCCACCCCGAGAGCGGCGCGGTCAAGCTGCTCGCCGATCACGTGAACTGCGCCGTCATCAACGCCGGTGATGGCAGCCACGAGCACCCGACCCAGGCCCTCTTGGACGCGCTCACGATCCGCCGTCGCCGCGGCCGGCTCGAGGGTCTCATCGTGGCGATCTGCGGCGACATCCTCCACAGCCGCGTCGCGCGCTCGAACATCCTTCTGCTCACCCGGATGGGCGCGCGCGTGCGCCTGGTCGCGCCGCCGACACTGCTGCCGAGCGCGGTCGAGGCGTTCGGCGTCGAGGTCCATCACGACATGCGAACCGGACTCGCCGATTGCGACATCGTCATGATGCTCCGCCTTCAGATCGAACGCATGCAAGGGACTTACGTTCCCTCGACCCGGGAATATTTCCACTTCTTCGGGCTCGATGACGAAAAACTCAAGGTGGCGAAGGCGGACGCGCGGGTCATGCATCCGGGCCCGATGAACCGCGGCATCGAGATCGATAGCGCGCTCGCCGACGACATCACCCGGAGCGTGATCCTTGAGCAGGTCGAGTTCGGCGTCGCGGTACGCCAAGCCTGTCTCGAGGCCTTGAGTCACGGCCATCCCGAACTCGGCCCTAAACTCTGACGAACCATGAAGGACGAACAGGAACACGGCTCCCCCCGGCGGGTCGCCTATATCAACGCCCGGCTGCTCGATCCCGAAAGCGGCACGGACGGCCCGGGCGAACTGTTGAGCGAGAAGAAAAGAATCATCGATGTCGGGCCCCGGCTGTTCGATCAGGGCCCGCCCGATGACGCGCGCGTGGTCGATTGCGCGGGTCACTGTCTCGCGCCCGGCCTCGTCGACATGCATGTCCATCTGCGCGAGCCCGGCCATGAGCATAAGGAAACGATCGCGACGGGCAGCGAGTCCGCGGCTGCGGGCGGCGTCACCTCGATGGCCTGCATGCCGAACACGAACCCGGTGATCGACAATATCGCCCTCGTCGAATACATCCAGAGACGCGCGCGCGAGACCTCACGCGTCAAGGTCTATCCCTACGGTGCGGTCACCCGTGGTCTCAAGGGCGAACAGATCACCGAGATGGGCTTGCTTTCCGAGGCCGGTGCGATCGCGTTCTCGGACGACGGGTTGCCGGTCTTCGACAGCCTCGTGATGCGGCGCGCGCTCTCCTACGCGAGCACCTTCGGGCTCCTGATCAGCCAGCATGCCGAGGACCCCCGCTTGAGCGCCTGCGGTTGCATGGCGGAGGGCGCCCACTCGACGCGGCTGGGCTTGAGCAGTATCCCGGACGTCTCCGAGGTCATCATCGTCGAGCGTGACATCCGCCTGGTCGAGATCACCGGAGGCCGTTACCACGTCGCCCACATCTCGACCGCGGGCGCGGTCGAGGCCGTGCGCTGCGCGAAGGCGCGTGGCCTGCAGGTGACCTGCGAGGCGACCCCCCACCACTTCACCCTGTGCGACGCCGATGTCGGCAACTACCGCACCTTCGCGAAGATGGCGCCGCCGCTTCGCAGCGAGCAAAATCGCCAGGCGATCCTCGAGGGGCTCAAGGACGGCACGATCGACGCGATCGCCACCGACCACGCCCCCCACGACCAGGAAAGCAAGCGCGTCCCCTTCGCCCACGCGGCCAACGGCATCGTCGGGCTCGAAACCCTCCTCCCCCTCTCGCTCGCGCTCCATCACGAAGGCGGCATGACGCTCCTCGACCTGCTCGCCACGATGACGTCGGGGCCTGCGCGCCTTCTCGGGATTCCGGGGGGCCGTCTCGCCAAGGGCGAACCGGCCGACCTCGTCCTGTTCGATCCCGACGCGGAGTGGGTGATCGAGGTCTCGAAGTTCCGCAGCAAGTCGAAGAATTCGCCTTTCGACGAGCGGCGTGTGCGAGGTCGCGTGCTCCGCACCGTCGTCGACGGACGGAGCGTCTTCCGCCATGACGAAGTGGAGAATGCCGATGCCGCCTAGCGAAGAGGCGCGACCCGAAGCCGCGGCGAATCAGAGGCCCGATCGGCGCACCGCACCGCGCCGCGCGTAAGCCCGCGATGCCCCACATCATCGGCGATTTCGCCCACACTTGGCCGTTCTATCTCGGCTTCGCGCTCGCCTATCTCGTGGGCAGCGTTCCCTTCGGACTCATCATCACGCGCCTTTTTGGGCTGGGCGATGTGCGAAAGATCGGTTCCGGCAGCATCGGCGCGACCAACGTGCTCCGAACCGGGAGCAAGAAGGCCGCCGCGGCGACGCTCCTGCTCGACGGCGCCAAAGGCTTCGTGCCCGTTCTGCTCGCCGCGAACTACGGTCCCGACATGACCGTTCTGGCGGCGGGCGGGGCGGTGATCGGGCATCTCTTCCCGGTCTGGCTTCTGTTTCGCGGCGGCAAGGGCGTGGCCACGACGCTCGGCGTGCTGCTCGCGCTCGCCTGGCCGGTCGGGCTCATCGCCTGCGGCCTCTGGCTCGCCGCCGCCCTGCTCTTGCGCTACTCCTCGCTCGCCTCCCTGATCGCGATCGCCAGCTCCCCCGGCTTCGCCTATTGGCTGGCGCGCCCGCAGTTCGGCGAGATCGCGGCCTTTCTTGCCCTGCTCGTGGTGCTCAAACATGCCGGCAACATCCGGCGCCTGGTCAAAGGCGAGGAGTCGAGGATCACCTTCCGCGATGGCTGAGCGGGCCGGGCGTCGGCGCACGAAGCTCTCCGGATCGCGGGCGCCACGTCCCTCGCGGAGAGCCGCGTGACGGACGCAGAGCCGCGCAGCCCCTCCGAGCTGCGGAGCCTCTCCGATAAGGAGCGCCTCGACTGGCTCCGGCTCGCGCGCAGCGAGAATATCGGGCCGTTCACCTTCTTCGAACTCCTCGGTCACTTCGGCTCGGCCCATGAGGCCCTCGCGGCGATCCCGGAGCTCGCCCGGCGCGGCGGGCGGCGCCGAGCGATCCGTATCTGTCCCGCCGCCGAAGCCGAGCGCGAGCTGGCGCTCAGCCACGCCCTCGGCGCACGCCTGACCGCCCTCGCCGAGCCCGACTATCCCAAGCCGCTCGCGGCGATCGCCGATCCCCCGCCGATCGTCGCGCTTCGCGGGCAGGCCGATCTGTTCGCCAAGGATACCCTCGCGATCGTCGGCGCCCGGAACGCCTCCGCCGCCGGCATCCGATTCGCAGGCCGCATCGCGGCCCGGCTGGGCGCGGGCGGGCTCGTCATCGCCTCGGGGCTGGCCCGGGGAATCGACGGGGCGGCCCATCGCGGCGCGCTCGAGACCGGCACGATCGCCGTGGTCGCCGGCGGCGCGGACGTCGCCTATCCGGCGGAGAACGCCGAGCTCATGGACGAGATCGTGGCGCGCGGCGCGCTGCTTTCAGAAATGCCGCTCAGCACGGTCCCGCGCGCAAGGCATTTTCCCCGGCGCAACCGGCTGATCTCCGGCCTCGCGCACGGCGTCCTCGTGATCGAGGCCGCGCCCCGCTCCGGCTCGCTGATCACGGCGCGGCTCGCGCTCGAGCAAGGGCGCGAGGTGTTCGCGGTGCCGGGCTCGCCGCTCGATCCGCGCTGCCGGGGCACCAACAACCTGATCCGCCAAGGGGCGACCCTCGTCGAGGGGCCCGAGGATGTCCTCGAGGAGCTCGCCTCGAGCCTGCGCTTTTCTCTGGCGGAGCGGGGGGCCCGGCGCTTCGAGCCGGGCCCGAGCGAGCCGCCGCACGAGGCCGAACTCGCGAAAGCGCGGGCGCTTCTGCTCGAGCGGCTCGGGCCCTCGCCCGTCGAGGTCGACGAGCTGATCCGCCAGTCTCGGTTGACACCGCCTGTGGTAGCCACCATTTTGTTGGAGCTCGAGCTCGCGGGTCGACTCGACCGCCACCCGGGCAACCAAGTCTCTTTGGTTGAAACAATCGCCTAATTTTTCCAACAAACGCTCGAGTTTGCCAGTGCCGTCGATGGATGTCGTCATCGTTGAATCGCCCGCCAAGGCGAAAACGATCAACAAATATCTTGGCGGCGGCTTCAAGGTGCTCGCGAGCTACGGCCATGTGCGCGATCTGCCGGCGAAGAAAGGATCGGTCGATCCCGATCATTCCTTCGCCATGACCTGGGAGATCGACGAGAAGTCCGAGATGCGTTTGCGGGAAATCAGCAAAGCGGTCAAGGGCACGAAGATGCTTTTCCTCGCGGTCCGGGTCGGTCGCGAGGGTGAGGCCATCGCCTGGCACGTGCTTCAAGAGTTGATGCGCCGCGACGCGCTCGACGGGGTGGAGGTCAAGCGCATCGTGTTCACCGAGGTCACGCCCTCGGCCGTGCGCACGGCGATGGAGCATCCGCGCGACCTCGACGAAAATCTGATCGACGCCTACCGGGCACGCCGGGCACTGGACTATCTCGTGGGCTTTACGCTCTCGCCGGTGCTCTGGCGGAAGCTTCCGGGCTCACGCTCGGCAGGACGGGTGCAATCGGTCGCCCTCAGACTGATCTGTGAGCGCGAGACCGAAATCGAATCCTTCCGCTCGCAGGAATACTGGTCGCTCGAGGCGGAGTTCGAAACCGCGGGCGGCAAGGCGCTGCTTGCGCGCCTGAACGAGCTCGAGGGCCGGAAGCTCGATAAGTTCGACCTCGACACCGCCGAGCGCGCCGACGCGGCCAAACGCGCGATCGAGCACAACGAGTTCCACGTGGTGTCGATCGAAACCAAGGAAACTCGGCGCCATCCGGCGCCGCCTTTCACCACCTCGACCCTCCAGCAGGAGGCATCACGCAAGCTCGGCTTCGGCGCGAAGCGCACCATGCAGCTCGCCCAACGGCTGTATGAAGGCATCGATACCGGCGGCGAGACCGCCGGTCTGATCACCTATATGCGCACCGACGGCGTTCAGATAGCGAATATCGCGGTGGAGGCCTGCCGGGACCTCATCGGCGGGACGTACGGCGCCGACTATCTTCCCGACAAACCGCGCCTCTACAAGTCGCGGGCCAAGAACGCGCAGGAAGCCCATGAGGCGATCCGCCCGACCGATGTCACCCGGCGCCCGGAAGAGCTCGCCGGGTATCTCGATAGCGCGCAGCTCAAGCTCTACGATCTCATCTGGAAACGCACCCTCGCAAGCCAGATGGAGAGCGCCAAGCTCGAGCAGGCCGCCATCAACGTCGCGGGCCGGGACGACGGTATCGGGCTCAGGGCGACGGGAACCGTCATCGTCTTCGACGGCTTCCTTCGGCTCTATCAGGAGGGCGAAGACGAAACCGCGCTGGAGGGCGATGACGAGGCCCGCGTGCTCCCCCGGGTCGAGCGCGGCGAGGAGCTCCGCCTGAAGGCGGCGACACCGTCTCAGCATTTTACCCAGCCGCTGCCGCGCTTTACGGAGGCGAGCCTGGTCAAGCGCCTCGAAGAACTCGGCATCGGCCGCCCCTCGACCTACGCCTCGACCCTTTCGGTGCTTCAGGAGCGCAAATACGTTCGCATGGAAAAACGGCGTTTCGAGCCGGAAGACCGCGGGCGTCTGGTCACGGCTTTTCTCGTCAGCTTCTTCAGGCGCTATGTGCAATACGACTTCACCGCGCGGCTCGAGGAGGAGCTCGACGAGATCTCGGCGGGCCAGATCGACTGGACCGTGGTGCTCGACGAGTTTTGGAAGGCGTTTCGCGAGGCCGTGGACGAAACCGAGAAACTGCGCGTCAAGGACGTGTTGAACGCGGTCGACGATCTCATGGGCCCGCATATCTTTCCGCTCGACGCCTCGGGCAGAGATCCACGGGCTTGCCCGAGCTGCGCGGACGGGCGGCTCAATCTCAAGCTCGGCAAGTTCGGCCCGTTCGTCGGCTGTTCGACCTATCCGGAATGCCGCTACACGCGCGCCCTCATCGAAGAGGAGGGCGGGTCGGGCAAATTCACGGGCCCGCGGGTCCTCGGGGTCGATCCGGACACGAATCTCGAGGTCAGTGTCCGTAAGGGTCCTTACGGTTGCTACATCCAACTTGGCGAGGCCACGGAAGAAGAAAAGCGCCCCAAGCGCGTCTCGCTCCCCAAAAAGATGTCGCCGGACGAGATCGAACTCGAACAGGCCCTCGTCTTGCTCTCGCTTCCGCGCGAGGTGGGACTCCACCCGGAAACGGGAAAGCCGATCACGGCCGATATCGGGCGCTTCGGTCCCTACATCAGCCACGACGGCAACAACCGGAGTCTGGGGGGGGAGGACGACGCCTTCACGATCGGCATCAACCGTGCGGTCGCGCTGCTCGCCGAACCCCGCAAGGGAAGAGGTTCCTCGGTCGTGCGCGAGCTCGGGGCTCACCCCAAGGATTCGAAGCCCGTGACGCTTCGAACCGGCCGGTACGGGC
>JAPUJA010000193.1 GCA_027296525.1 Pseudomonadota bacterium
GACCGCCGCAATCTCGGGGATATTCTCGACCGCCACCCGGCTCTCGATCTGGCACATGACGAACAGTCTCTCGGGCCAGCTCGCGAGATATTCTTCCGCACGGACGCCATAGTCGGCGCAGCGCGCGATCTGGTTGGCGAAGCCGCGCACGCCCTCGGGCGGGTAACGGCAGGCGGCCACGGCCGCGCGCGCCTCATCGGCATTCTGGATCGAGGGAAACATGATCCCGTCGGCGCCGCTATCGAGCGCCCGTTTGACATAGACCATATCGTTCCACGGAACACGCAAGATGATCGACGCGCCGCTCCGTGACGCCGCCTGCATGAGAGATATGGCGTTCAGGAAATCGCCCGGCCCGTGCTCGTGATCGATCACGAGCGCGTCGTAACCGGCCAGCGCGATGATCTCGGTGGCGATCGGACTCGAAAGATGGAGCCAGCAGGCGAGCGCGGGCTTGCCGTCCGCAAGCCGCTTCTTCAACCGGTTTTCGTGCGGCATCGGCGCGCTCCTTTCCTCAACAACCGCCCCGTTCAGGGCTTCGGCGCATTCTGGGCGAGGCTAGCACCGCCTCTTTGCCCGTCAAAGCGAAACTCCGGACCGGACGCGCATCGTCTGGGTTGTGCCGCATCGGGGTCTGCGGTAACGAATGACGGGGCGTTTCCGACGCGCCTTCACCGCCGACGGAAGGCGGGGAAACAGCGCTCCTTGATGATGGGATCCAGCGGGATGATCTATCATGTCCATCGAAAGCCCGTTCAAGCGGATCCATCCGGCGAGACCGCCAACTTCGTCATCGAACAGAATCTCGGGCATCTCGTCGCCCTCACCGCCCGGCTGTTCGCTCGGACCCTGCAGGTCCGCTTTGCGGATTTCGGCGTCGCGGTCGGGCAGTGGCCGATTCTGATGTTCCTGTGGGAAGAGGATGAATTGAGCCAAAGGGAGCTGAGCCGGCGGATCCAGATCGAGGAGCCCACGGCGGCACGCACGCTCGCGCGCATGGAACGTGACGGCCTCGTCCGGCGCGCGCGCAACGCACGGGATCGCCGGGAGATCCGGGTCTCGCTGACGGACAAGGGGAACGCGCTCCGCGACGAGCTCATCCCCTGCGCCCAGGAGGTCAATGCGCGCGCGACTCACGGGCTTTCCGAGGCCGACAAGGCCCGCCTCGCGAGCCTGCTCCAATACATGATCGCGCGACTCGGCTGAACCCGCCCGGAGTCGCCCGGGGGCAATCACCTCCGGCCCCTTCGCCCGGCCCCTCAAGCGAGGCCCGAGGCGCCGCCTCCAGGGCCTTTGTTAATGATTTACCCGCCGTTAACCCGCTTGCGGCCTTAAAATGGCGCGACGCGGCAGAGCGCTGCCCGCGGCAGAGCGCTGCCCTGGGAGGAGGGCTTCATGACGACAAACCCCGACGATTCCGGTAATTCAGACAGCCTGCTGAAGACACTCGGCTCGATCAGCGAGCGATCCGAAGGCGTGGAGCTTCACAGCCTCCGATTCAGGGCCAATGACGGCTTCGAGATCGAGGCACCCAAGCTCCCGATGAACCTTCGCTTCGCCTGGCACGAGCGGACCTTCGAAGGCGAGCTCGAGCGACGGGACGAGGGCATCGTCCTCAGGCTTCGGGCCGACATCGGCATCCTGCCCTATACGAGTGAAGATCCGGCGGCCCGCCGCCAGCTGATCGAAGAGATGAACGCCAGCGACACGCGGCCCACGGGGCGACTCGAGCTCGTGGACAATCACCGCATCCATTGGAGCCACGAGGTTCAGCTGCCCAAGCCCAAAAGCCTCACGGTCAAGACGGTCCTCACCAACATCGCGGTCTTGATCCTGCTCGCCCGGCCCTATTTCGACGCGATGACAATGGCGCCCGCCTCAGGAACGGACTGACCTCGCCTGAGCTCTTTCGAGCATCAAATTATTGAAGCCGGCCCGCGCGACCGGGGGTTTCGCTAAAACTCGGGCAGCGCGAAGATCTGACCCGGATAAATCAGGTCCGGATCACGGATCTGATCGAGATTGGCCTGGTAGATCACCGTGTAGTGGATTCCCCCGCCATAGGCCCGGCGCGCGATCCGCCACAGGCTGTTGCCCGGCTGCACGACGACCAGGCTATCGGCAAACGCAAAATCCTCGGGCGCGGCGCGCGCATAGGGCGTCTCGATGCGCGCGAGCACGTCACCTTCCTCGCTCACCTGATCGAGGCGGAGCGTGTATTGCCCGGGATCGACCTGGACTTCGGGCGTGAGCTCCCAGCGGCCCTCCTCGTCGACCTCGGCCGTGCCGATATACTCGTCGTCGAGATAGCTCCTGATCTCGGTTCCCGGCTCGCTCCGCCCGGAAAGAGTCACCTGGCCCTCCTCGGTATAGTCGAGGACGTCGAGGACGACCCCTTCGACGGGCCCGGAAAGCGCGTCCGCCCCCTCGCCCGGAAGCTGCAGGATGCGGCTCGCGCCCGCCTCCTCCCGGGGAACGACGATGGCCAGCACCTCCCCTTCCCCGGCCGTGCCGCGCTCCGGCACGACGATCACGGCAATCTCGGCCGACTCCACGGGATCGGCGCCCGGTTTAACCGCGCTCAGGCTGAGTTCCCGCGTGCCGTCCTCGAGCGGGCGGTCCGGCAGAAGGACCCATTCGCCCCGCTCGTCCGCCACGACCGTGCCCAGCACCTCGCCCCCGTCGAGCACCGTGACTTCCGCGCCCGGCTCGGCGCGCCCCGCGATCACGGCTTCGCCGGTGGGATTGACCCGCACGATGTCGAAAGAGGGCAGGACGACCTCTCCGGCCGCCTCGCCGGTGCCTGTCGGGGCGGCGGCCTCCTCGGCCGCGACGCTTGGCTCGGCCGAATCGAGCCCGGTGCTCGTCTCCGCCGGCTCGTCGTCCCTGAAGACGACGAAAACGAGGATAAGAACCAGGGCGATGGCCGCGACCAGCCCGCCCGCGATGGCGATGTTCCGAGATCGGCCCACGAGAGCTCACAACCGGGTTTCGGTCACGAAGGATATACACCACGCGCCGAAGCGGCGCAAAGCGGACGCTCGCGATTCCGGTCCGGGCCTGTGCCGGCGCCCCTTCCCGTGGCGGGCGAGCGGCGTTCGCCCCCGACCGGTGATCGGCTCAATTGCTGGTGCTACAATGCGCGCCCTCCTGCCCAAAGGTGCCATGGCTTCGCGCTATTCGATCTGCGTCTTCTGCGGTTCTTCGACGGGGAACGATCCGCTCCACGAGCGGGCCGCGGCGCGACTCGGCCGACTCGCCGCCGGGCGCAATGTGCACCTCGTCTATGGCGGCGGAAAGGTCGGCCTCATGGGGATCGTCGCCGACGCGGCTCTCGAAGCCGGCGGCACGGTCACGGGCGTCATCCCCCGGCATCTCAGGCGCGCCGAGGTGGCCCATGAGGGTTTGACCGAGCTCATCACGGTCGAGACCATGCACGAGCGCAAACACAGGATGTTCGGCCTGGCGGACGCCTTCGTGGTGCTGCCCGGGGGGATCGGAACCTTCGACGAGACGATCGAAATCATCAGCTGGCGGCTCCTGAACCTGCATGACAAGGCGATTCTTCTGGTCGATCTGGGGGGCTATTGGGAGCCCTTCACGGAGCTCTTCGAGCACGCGATCGCGAAGGGCTTCGCCCGCCCCGAGACGCGCCGGCTGTTCACGCGTGTGGCCGACGTCGAAGAGGTCTTCGCCCGGATCGAAGCCGCCCCGAAGGGCGAAGCGCATCCCGAGCGCCTGTGACAGCGGGCGCTCGGCTGAGCGCTTTGCGGGTTGCAATGACGCCCGGCAGTGCTATCTTTCGCGGCAACCGCTCCCCCCGGCCTTTCGCGGCGACCGCTCCCCCGGCGGCATCCAATTAAGCCGACCCCTTTTCCAGAAGCCCCCGATTGGCGCGCTGTCACAGCCAGGAGACGTTCCGATGGCGAAGATCAAGGTGGTGAATCCGATCGTCGAAATCGACGGCGACGAAATGACCCGGGTGATCTGGGCATGGATCAAGGAACGCCTGATCCTTCCCTATCTCGACGTCGAGCTCAAATATTTCGACCTCAGAATCGAGATGCGCGACCAAACGGAGGACCAGATCACGATCGACGCGGCGAACGCGATCAAGCGCTTCGGGATCGGCGTCAAATGCGCGACGATCACGCCGGACGAGGCGCGGGTCGAAGAGTTCGGCCTGAAGAAGATGTGGCGCTCGCCCAACGGCACGCTGCGGAACATTCTGGGCGGCACGGTCTTCCGCGAGCCCATCATCTGTCGGAACGTGCCGCGGCTCGTGCCGGGCTGGACCAAGCCGATCGTGATCGGCCGTCATGCCTTCGGCGATCAGTATCGCGCGACCGACTTCCTCGTCCCTGGAAAGGGCCGGCTCACCCTGACCTTCACGCCCGCGGACGGCGGCGCTGTGATCGAGCGCGACGTCGCCGAATTCCCCGGCTCCGGCGTCGCGCTCGGCATGTTCAACTTCGACGAGTCGATCCGGGGCTTCGCGCGGGCCTGTCTCAACTACGGCCTCGCACGCGGCTGGCCGGTCTATCTCTCGACCAAGAACACGATCCTCAAGGCCTATGACGGGCGTTTCAAGGATCTCTTCCAGGAAATCTTCGAGGCCGAGTTCGCCGAAAAATACCAAGCCGCCGGAATCACCTACGAGCACCGGCTGATCGACGACATGGTGGCGGCGGCGCTCAAGTGGTCGGGCGGGTTCGTGTGGGCGTGCAAGAACTACGACGGCGACGTCCAATCCGACACCGTGGCCCAGGGCTACGGCTCGCTCGGCATGATGACCTCGGTGCTGACGACGCCGGACGGCGAAACGGTCGAGGCCGAAGCCGCCCACGGCACCGTCACCCGGCACTACCGCGAGCACCAGAAGGGGCGCGAGACCTCGACCAACCCGATCGCCTCGATCTTCGCCTGGACCGGGGCGCTCAAGCACCGCGCCAAGCTCGACTCGACGCCCGATGTGGCGCGCTTCGCCGAGACACTGGAACGGGTGTGCATCGACACCGTCGAGGCCGGCCACATGACCAAGGACCTCGCGCTTCTGATCGGCCCCGATCAAGCCTGGCTCACCACCCGCCAGTTCCTCGACAAGCTAGAGCAGGGGTTGCAGGCGGCGATGGGGTGACGTTGTTATCGCAATGAACCAATCTATCGATTGGCGAATACCATCTTCAGACCCATGGTTTACTCCCTGATCGCGCCCCTGGTGACGATGAGGGTGGCGTCGGCGCGCGGGCCTTCAGGGCCGCCGGCCTGCGCCATGTCGGGCGCCCCCCCCGCAACACGCGACGATGATATATATGACTGGTCTGACTAGTTTGAGGAAG
>JAPUJA010000194.1 GCA_027296525.1 Pseudomonadota bacterium
TCATCGCGAGTGCCGCGCTCGCGCCCGATCTTAGGCCGCGCGCCATCGGCATCGATCTCTTGGTGCTCGCGCCCCTCGAACTCGACGCCGGCGGCATCCGGCTCAACGCTGTCGCGGCGCTCAGCGGCTTCGAGGCGGGGCTCACGGAAGAGGCCGACACCTTCACCCTCGACGAGCTCGTGGTCGCGATCGAGCGCCTCGATGCCCAGGACATGTCGCTCGAAGGCCATCTCGTCCTGGGCGAGCTTACGGGCGATCGCGAAAGCGCGAGCGGCACGCTCGCCCTCCAGTTCGAAGCCCGCGGCGAAGTGGGCGAAGACATCGCGTTCGACGGGTTCTTCCTCGATCTCACCTGCCGGGTCGAGCGAACGGGTGAACGGCTTGCGATCGAACCGCTCGAGGGCGAGGCGCGGCTTCGGCGCGGCGAGCTCGCCGGCGGCTACGTCCTTTCGAGCCCGGCCGTTCCCCTCATCGCGGCGGAAAGCCGCGTCGCGTACGACCTGGCGACGGGCGGGCTGGAACACCGGATCACGCTCGCGCCTTTCACGGCGAGGGTCCACAAGATGGAGGCCGGTGAAGAGGTCGAGACGGCGCGCCTCGGCGTCGAACGGCTCGAACTCGAGGGCGCATCCGTCGAGGAGACACGGCTTCACCTTCAAGGCGCCCGGCTCGTCCTGCCCGCTCACGCGTTCGCGCTCGAAAACATCGAAGCCGAGGGCGCGTACACGCCCGCCTCGAGCCGCATCGATCTCAAGGTCGCGCGCCTCGAGCATCTCGCCGAGCCGCCTTTCCTCACGCCGCTCGGCGCGCAGATGACGGCCGCGTTCGGCGAGGAGCGCCTCACCTTCCGGATCGAGGTCTTCGAACCCTTGGGCGCGCTCAAGCTCACCCTCGAAGGCGACCATGATCTCGGGCTGCGTGAGGGAAGCGCGCGGCTCGCGCTCGAGCCCATTCGGTTCGCGAAGGGCTACCCCCAGCCCGCCGATCTCTTTCCCATCGCCCGAGGCCTCGTCGACGCGGTGGAGGGAACGATCACGCTCGAGGGCGCGATCGCCTGGCGCGACGGCGAGCTCGAACCCGATCTCCAGCTGGGGGTCGAGGACCTGAACGCGACGATCGGCGAGACGCGTCTTTATAATGTGCAAGCGGCGCTCACGCTCGACGGCCTGACGCCGCCCACCACGCCCCCGGGCCAACGCATCTCAGGCTTGCTCACATCGTCCGATCTCGAGCCGATGGCCATCGAGGTCCGCTTTCGGCTCCAACCCGACGGCGTGCTGCTGATCGAGGAAGCCGAGATCGGCTTCGCGGGCGGCCGGCTCACGACCGTGGGCGCCCGGCTCGAGCCCACCGCTCGCGAGGGCCGGCTCGTGATCGACGTCGCCTCGATCGACCTCGCCCGCCTCATCGAACTCATCGACCTCGAGGGCTTGAGCGGAACAGGGCGCTTGAGCGGCACCGTGCCGGTCGCATTTGTGAAAAACGGCATCGAGGTCCGGGGCGGCCAGCTCGCGGCCGCGGGGCCCGGGGTCTTGCGCTACGCCAGCTCCGAGGTGGAACAGGTACTGGAGGCGCGGAAAGACACGGTCGGGCTGATGATGCAGGCGCTCAGCGACTTTCACTATGAGGAACTGACGCTGGCGCTCGATAAGGAGTTCAGCGGTGACGGCACGGTGCTCGTTCACATGAAAGGATCGAACCCGGCCGTGCTCGAGGGCTACCCCTTCGTCTTCAACATCAACTTCTCGAGCAATTTCGACCGGCTCGCGGCGCTCATCCGCGACGCTCTGGCGACCGCCGAGAGCGCGCTCAAGCTCGGGATCGAAGGGGTCAACCCTTGAGGCGGGTCGCGGCTGGTATCGGCCGGTTCGCCATTGTATTCTTCTCCGTCGAGCCGCGCGCTTTGCTGCGGCAATTGGAAGAAGTCAAAGAGGACAACGCGGTGCGTAACCTCAAGATTCCGGTCCAAGCGTCGGCCCTCTTCGCCCTCGCGCTCCTCATCGGGCTTGGTGCCTGCGAGCCGACGGTGAAGATCGAGGCCCCGCAGGAACCGATCACGATCAACCTGAACATCAAGCTCGATGCCGACGTGCGCGTGCGGCTCGAGGAAAAGGCGGAGGAAGATGTCGATACGAATCCCATCTTCTGATGGCGGATCACGGCCGGCTCGGCGCCGGCTGGGAACCATGCTCTTGGTCGTTGTGGGCTTGGTGCTGTTCCTCTCCTGCACCTCTCTGCCGAGCGGTCCGGCCGTGGCCGACCCGCTCGACACGCCCCGCGCCCAGGGCCTCGTGGGCGAACGCTATGACGGCCTCGCCGTGGTGAAGGATCCGGGCGCTCCCGGGGATATCCACAATCTCGTCGCGGACATCAATGCCAAGCGGCAGGCTCTCTACGAACAACGGGCCGCGGGCGAGGGAATCTCGGCCGGCGCGGTGGGCCGCGTCTATGCGCAGGAGATCTTCGGATCCCTGCCCGGCGGCACCTGGTTTCTGACGGAAAGCGGTAACTGGGTGCAGAAATAAGCCGCGCCGCCATAGGAATCTCGACTCTGCGAACCACGGCCCCGCGCCGTCTCGCCTCTTGGGCGGCCTCCCAAGAGGGAGGCCGCGTGTGCTCTCGATCGCGCCCGGATCGGGTGAGACGACGATGCCCAATCGACACTCGCAAAAGGAGAGGCGGATGAAGGTCGGTTTCATCGGTCTCGGGACCATGGGCGC
>JAPUJA010000195.1 GCA_027296525.1 Pseudomonadota bacterium
GGAGCAGACAACGCTCGACGAACGCCCCGGCGTCCCGGCCCGGTTTGCGGGCGAGCCAGAGGGCAAGCCCGACGATCGCCGAGAGCATAATGACGCGCGCCGCCAATCGGCTGGCCGCGCCGTCCCAGGCGAAGAGCGCGCCCAAGCCTTCGAGAGTCCAGAGGAGGCTCATGAAGAGGGCGTCGTTCATTTGCCAGTAGCGGGCGTAGGCGATAAAGCCCGAGCTCCAGTCGAAACCCGCCGCGAAAACCGGACTGTAGAGCGCGAGCAGAAGCAGCGCGAAGAGCCCGAGGGCCGCCGCGAGCCGCCTCGGCCGGTCGAGCATCGGGCGAAGGAAGAGCGGAAGCAGCAAAACCGGCCAGAGCTTCACCCCGGCCGCGAGCGCGAGCGCCCCCGTCGCCCAAAGGCCGCGTCCGCGGAGCGCGAGCAAGAGCGCGCCCAGGAGGAAGGGCAGGAGGAGCGCGTCCATATGCGCCGAGTTGATCGCCTCCTTCACGGCGAGTGGGTGCCACCAGTAGAGCGCGGCCCAAAGGGGCGAGCGGCCGAGCTCGCCCAGCAACAGAACCAGGAGCGCGAAGGTCGCGAGCTCGGCCGCGATCAGCACGGCCCGCCAGACTTCGAGGCTCCAGGGCCCGAGCCAATGGCTGAGCGCGAAGAAGCCTTGCGCGAGCGGCGGGTAGACGGTGCGAAGCTCAGGGTAGTTGAAGCGCGCGACGATGCCCTTCGACTCCACCGCGAGCGCCGTCAGCGTCGTGTCCCTTTCTTTCAAATTGTCAATGACTTCCTGCGGGCTGTTCGAATAAGGGTTTAACCCTTCGGCGAGCACGGCGCCGTCCCACAGATAGCGGTTGAAGTCGCTTTCGAGGATCGCCGTCGAGGGCAGCATGATGACGCGGAGCGCGATCCCGACGAGCAAGACCCAGAGGAGGAGCCCGGTTCCCGCCTTCCGCGCCGCGAGCCGGGGGAGGAGAAGGATGAAGCCGCCCGCCGCCAGGCTGGGGCCCACGAACCACCAGACGGGTTGCTCGGCGAGGGGGACGGCGTCGGTGAACTTCGGGGAGATGCGGAGCAGAAAGAGGTGGAAACCGATCAGGCCTGAGCCCAGCGCAAGCCACGGCGCGTAGGCGCGGAACCGCTCAAGGGGTCGCGGGCGAACCAACCGTCTTCGATCCTCCACCGGGGGGTAGGCGGCGCCGGTCGCCTCAGTCGTTCGCGTGAAGCGCCTGTAGCTCTTTGATGCCCATCGTGCTTCCGGGAAAACCCTTGAGCGAATTCTCGAGCGTCATCTTATCGATGGCGCCTTCGGCCGTACCCGCGTCGTTGATCTCCCAATCATAGCGGTCATCGTCGATCTCATCGACCTCACCGAGCGAGGCCGCGAGTCCGCCATAGGCATATTCCTTCAAATGCGCGATCACGCCCGCGTCGCTGTCGCCGAAATCTTCCTGGAACCAGACATAGATGCTCGAGACGACGAGCCGCCCCTTCGTCACCTCGGCGCCGCGCGGATGATTGATGTAGGAGCGTGCGGCGCGTTCGAGCATGCTTTCGGCGTTGCTCGAGGTATAGGCGAAGGGGCTCAAATTCGGACAGCCGAGCGATGCGCAGTTGACCGCGTAATGGATGCGCGGGTCCCGCCAGACGGGCCGAAGAATGCGGTGCTCGATGTCGTCGAGGCTGACCTCTTCGCCTTCGATGGTGACGAGCTTCTTCCCCCAAGGCCCGCTCGAGAACAGCCCGGGCGAGATGTTGATGTCGCGTATCGAGTCGAGCGGGTAGTGATCGAGGATCACTTTTACGGTGAACGCGTTGTAGAGGTTGATCCAATAGGCGCGCTGCTCGTCCCGGTTGAAGGTGCTGATGGGTGTCGCGGCGAGGGAGTCGATGTAGCGCTCGAGCTCGGCCTTGTCCTCTTCGCCGACGCCGCCATAGTCGAGGCGATTGATCCCGTCCTCGAAACGCTTCACGTAGCTGGCGAGAAAATCATCCCACGCGCCGTGGTCGATGACCTCGCTCGAGTCCGGATCAAAGGCCGTCCAGCGCTCCCAGGCCTCAGAATCGGGCGCCGCCTGGGCCCCCGTCATCAAAATAAGGAGCGCCGTCGAAAATGTCGCGAGCCCATGGCGTACTCTCCGCATCATCTTTGTCGGCCGATTTATCCTCTTGCCGGGCGCCGCCTGTGGTGATCGGGGCGCCTCAGGCTAGAAGGTCGGTCAGGAAACGGCCGATGACAAGGGCGAAGGGCCTCAGCTCACGGAGTTTTGACCTCACGACGGTTTGGCATTGCGCGCGCCGCGGGCGGCTCGACCCCTACCAGGCGTACGGCTTTCGGTCGTGGAAGAAGCCGCCGCTCGGGCCGTCGTCGGGAAGCGTCGCGAGCCAGACGATGGTATCCGCGCCTTCTTCGACACTGCGCGTCGCCGTGGCTCCCCCCATCTGGGTGCGGGTCCAGCCCGGGCAGGCGGAGTTGACGAGAATGCCCTCACCCTTCACCTCGTCGGCGACGATACGCGTGAGCGCGTTGATCGCCGTCTTCGACATCCGATAGCAGGCCCAACCTCCCTTCATGTCCGCGAGTTGGCCCATGCCGGAGGCGATATTGACGACGCGGCCGTAGCCCCGCTTGCGCATGAGCGGGATCACCGCCTGGCACATACGGAAGGCGCCAAGCGCATTGGTGTTCATGGTACGGAGCGCGGTTTCCGGCTTGGCCTTGAAAAACGTGCCGATGGCAAAATCTTCGGGGTGCTCGGGAATTCCCGGGTCGCCCTGAATCCCGGCATTGTTGATCAAGACATCGGCGCGTCCGAAGTTCTGGCGCAAGGCATCGCCGATCCGCGCCACGTCGGAATCTGCCGTTACATCGACGCGTTCGTAGTTCCACGCAAGGCCCTCGCGCTCGAAGCTCGCCGCCGCCTCGTCGCTGATCCGATCATCCCGGTCGGTGATGACGACGCGGTAACCGCGCCCAGCAAGCTGGCGGGCGAATTCGAGACCGAGCCCGCGATTGGCCCCGGTGATCACGGCAACCATTTCGTCCGACATTCTCGCGCCTTTCGTCGTCTCCGGGCTCGTCACGCGATCCCGCGCGCTTCCTCTGCGCCCATTCTCAACGATTGATCCCGATTGTCGAGCCTCCGCGCGCCTTTTCCGGCATGGGACCAAACCCCATGGAAACCGCTCGCCCAATCCGCTATCATGGGCTTCGAAGTCGATTATCCCGGCGGTTTGCAGCGGAGGGTGAT
>JAPUJA010000196.1 GCA_027296525.1 Pseudomonadota bacterium
GGAGATCGCCGGTCCGATCAGCTCTCGGGTGGCCAGCGCCAACGGGTGGCGCTGGCGCGTGCCCTGATCAAGCGGCCCAAGGTGCTTCTTTTGGACGAGCCCCTGGGCGCCTTGGACAAGAAGCTCCGCGAGCAGATGCAACTCGAGTTGCGCGCGCTCCAGCGTTCGGTCGGGATTACGTTCGTCTTCGTCACGCACGATCAGGAAGAGGCGCTCACGATGTCGGACCGGATCGCCGTGATGTCCCAAGGCAAGGTCCTGCAGATCGATACCCCTGAGAGTCTCTACGAGACGCCCAACAATCGTGAGGTCGCCGATTTCATCGGCACGATGAATTTCTTCGAGGGCACGATCAAGGAGGCGCGCGGCGATCTGCTGTCGGTCGATGCCGGACCGCTCGGCATCGTTTCGGCGCGGGCGAAAGGGGGTGGCTTCGTCCCGGGCGTGCCGGTCGTGGTGGCGATCCGGCCCGAGAAGCTCCGGCTCCAGGACGCGTCGCCGGGCGAGAACGTCGACGCGGTTCAGGGGCGGATCAACAATTCAGCCTATCTCGGCGATCGCAGCCATTTCTATGTCGAGCTTCCCGGCGCCGAGCGCCCGGTTGCGGTCGCCAGTCAGAATTACGAGGCCGGAACCGGGCACCGGATGGAGCTCGAGAAATCCGTATGGCTCACTTGGTCGCTCGAGGCCATTGTGCTGCTACCGCTCGATTAAGGTAAGGGGGCGAGAGGCCTGCATTTCAATAGCCCGACGCGCGCGGCCCTCGCCGTCGCGGAAACCTCCGGAGCAAAGGTGATATCGTGAGATCGAACATCAAGTACGACACGAAAGATCTCTGGACCAAGGACAAGGAGCATGTGCTTCACGCCTGGTCCAATCTTCAGACGGTGCGCGAAAAGGGTTCGCTCGTCGTCGCCGAGGCCGACGGGATCTATGTTTGGGATTCCGACGGCAACAAGATGATCGACGGCCCCGCGGGTATGTGGTGCATCAATATCGGCTACGGCCGCGGCGAGATGGCCGATGCGATTGCGGAGCAGGCCCGCCGGATGCCTTATTTTTCACCGTTCCACCAGATGACGTCGCCGCCGACGGCTGAACTCGGCGCGAAGATCGCCGAGCTCACGCCCGGCGATCTCAACGAGGTCTTCTTCACCACAGGGGGCTCGACGGCCGTCGATTCCGCGATCCGTTTCGTGTGGTCCTATCATCGCTACACCGGGAACAAGAACAAGAAGCACATCATCTCGCGTCTCGATTCCTATCACGGCAGCACTTACCTTACCGCCTCGATCTGCGGCAAGATGACCGACCGCAGCCCGTATTTCGACTACATTACGGATAAGGACTTCATCCATCATCTGCCCTCACCCTATCCCTATCGCCGTCCGGAGGGCACGAGTCTCGAAGAATTCTGCGACGAGAAGGTCGCCGATCTGGAGAACAAGATTCTCGAGCTCGGGCCGGAAAACGTCGCCTGCTTCATCGCCGAGCCGATCCTCGCATCCGGCGGCGTGATCGTCCCGCCGCCGGGCTATCATAAGCGCACGCTCGAGATCTGCCGCAAATACGACGTGATCTATATTTCAGACGAGGTGGTGACGGCCTTCGGCCGCCTCGGTCACTTCTTCGCCTCCGAGCCTGTCTACGACATCGTTCCGGACATCATCACCTGCGCCAAGGGGCTCACGTCGGGCTATATGCCACTCGGCGCCCTGATCATTTCGGAACGCCTGTTCGGTGCGGTGGCCGGTGCTCAGGCCAAGGACTCCGTGTTTGCCAACGGCTTTACCTATTCGGGCCACCCCGTGGCCGCGGCGGCGGGCTTGAAGAACATCGAGATCATGGAGCGCGAGAAGATCTGCGAGCATGTGCGCGAGGTCGGCCCCTATTTCATGGAGCGTCTCGAGTCGCTTTACGACCTGCCCATGGTCGGCGAGGTGCGCGGGAGCCACCTCATGGGGTGCGTCGAGTGCGTGGCCAACCGAAAGACCAAGGAGCGTTTCAAACTCGAGCTCGGCATCGGGCCGCGAATCGATATGCACTGCCAGAAGAACGGCCTCATCGTCCGGCCATTCGAGCATTTCTGCGTGCTCTCGCCGCCGCTCGTGATCACCAAGGAAGAGATCGATGAGATGGTGCGGATTCTGCGCGAGGGCATGGAGGCGACCATGAACGATCTTCGCCGCGAGGGGCTGTGGGACGGCTGAGCGATCCACCGGGGTTGAGAGCGGCGCGTCCCTTCATTGGACGGGCGTTCCACGCCTTTGCTATATTTGGCTCCTGCGCGGACGCGAGGCGGACCCGTGACCGACGGGCAGCAAAAAGACCGGCCGGGGTGGTCGAGACAACGAGAGCCGGTGGCGTTTTTCAGACGATTGAGAGTTCGGGAGGGTGACATGCGCTTGAACGGTGCGTTGGCAGCCTTGGCTTTCGGGTTGATGTCCGGCGTGGCCTTGGCCGAGCAAGACTATGTGGTGCCGGAAGGCGTCACACTGATGACGGAAGACGAGATCCGCTCGAAGATCATCGGAAACACGTTGGGTGGGAGCGAA
>JAPUJA010000197.1 GCA_027296525.1 Pseudomonadota bacterium
GTCCTCAACAGCCTGGCGGCGCTTTACCAGACCCAGGGCCGATACGGCGAGGCCGAGCCGCTCTATGTGCGCTCGCTCGCGATCCAGGAGGAGGCGCTCGGGCTGGAGCACCCCGATCTGGCCACCAGCCTCAACAACCTGGCGGTGCTCTACGACGACCAGGGCAAGCGCGCCGAGGCCGAGCCGCTCTATGAGCGCGCGCTGGCGATCGTCGAGGATGCGCTCGGGCCGGAGCACCCCGACGTGGCCACGAGCCTCAGCAACCTGGCGTTGCTCTATCATGGCCAGGGCCGCTACGCCGAGGCCGAGCCGCTCTATGAGCGCGCGCTGGCGATCGACGAGAGGGCGCTCGGGTCCAACCATCCCTATGTGGCCACCGACCTCAATTACCTCGCGGAAATCTATCGCGCCCAGGGCCGCTACGCCGAGGCCGAGCCGCTTTATAAGCGTGCCCTGGCGATTCGGGAGAGCGCCCCGGGAGCGGAGCATTCCGATCTGGTCGAGAGCTTGGAAAACTACGCCGTCCTGTTGCGGATCACCGGACGCCACGACGCGGCGGTAAAGATGACAGCGCGCGCGAATGCCATTCGGGCCAAGCTCGCCGAAGAGAACCCCTAAACGGACCGAGGAGCGCCGAATGCCGGCACGGAGCTGCTTGCGGCCTTTCCGGGCCGTTCTCTGGCCGGGTTCTCGACCGCCGGCCCGGTCGGCTCGATGGCCTCTCGTCTTTGCGCGCGCCTTCGCTCGCCGACGGCTGCTTCATCGACGCGCGCGTGTTTACGGGGCGCCGAGGGCCGAGCCGATGTCGTTCAGCAGGCGCCCCTCTCAGTCCGGAGGATAGATGAAGGGATCGATCAGGGGCCGGCTGATGACCTCAACCTCCGTCACATCGCCTTCGAGCGGCGTGATGAAGACGACGATCCTCTCGCCCCAGCTCTCCGCAGTCACGCCGTGCGAGAGCGCGATCGTTCCCTCGTCCCTGTTTTCTTCGACGACCTTCAGTTCCCACTTGGCGGCGGCCGTCAACACGGAATCGAACACCGCGTCGTAACCCGCTTCAAAGGCCTCGGTCTGCCCGGTTCCCCTGGCCTTCTTGATCGTGTCGATCGAGGAGCAGGACGCCGCGAACAGGCCGAGAACCAGTATCAGAGCAAGCTTTTTCATCGCTCGAGAATCCCCCCTCTTATGCATCGAAGCCATGCTTATATTTACGGGCCGTCCGGCTCTGGAAGCCGTTCGGCGGCGCACCGGATGTCGGGGTGGGATGTTACGATATCCGTCCGACTATTTCATCACGCCCCTCGGGGCGCGAGACACGACATGGACCGTGATAGGATGCCGGTGCTTTAGGGCGCTCGCATATGGGAGATCGGGACCGGGCGCGCGTTCAAGGCTCGGCACCGGCAAGAAATGAGGGAGGTGGCGATGGTAAAGGCAGCGGCTTCGGGCAAGCTCAACGCGCCCGCGGACGAGTTGTGGGCGCTCGTCGGCCCGTTCGGCAATCTGGGAAAGTTCGATACCAGCATTGCAAAGTGCACGCTCGAGGACGGCGGGGTGCAGCGTCGGCTCGACATCGTCGACAGCGGCCATATCATCGAGCGGCTCCTCAATTACGATAACGAGGGGCGCATCTATCATTGGAAGATCGTCGATATCATCGACGTGCCCATGCCGATCATCAACTACAGGGCCACCATCTCGGTCGCGGATGACGAGCCGGGCAAGAGTTGCGTCTTCACGATGGGGGCGACATTCGATCCAGGGCCCGGCGCGACGGGAAAGGAGGTCGAGGAGTTGATGGCGGCCGATTTCGGCGCCGTGCTCGGGAATCTCCAGAAGATGTTCGGCGGCTGACGCGCCGCTTCGGTTCGCCGCCGCGCTCACGGCGCAGGACGCCTCTCGGCACATGAGGCTGGACGCGGCGCATCGGCGCAGGTTAAAGGCCTCAACAGGTTATTGGTGGAGCTTCATGATGGACGTGCGAATCTATCGACCCGCCAAGACGGCGACCCAGTCGGGCCGCGCCGAGACCCGCCATTGGGTGCTCGAATACGAGCCTTCCGCGCGCCGCGAGATCGACCCCCTCATGGGCTGGACCAGCTCGCCCGACACCAAGCGCCAAGTGAGGCTGCGCTTCGAGAGCGAGGCGGAGGCGATCGCCTTCGCCGAGAAGCACGGGCTTTCCTACAGAGTCACCGAGCCCCAGGAGCGCCGGCCCAGGGCCAAATCCTACGCCGCCAATTTCAGTTACAGACGCGCCGTTTAGCTCCTCATCGGAGCGGGTCTTTCCGCCGGGCGGCCATGTTATAGTGGCTTGGCGCCTTAGTTCATTGCCTTAGTTCATTGCCGCGCCCTTAGCTCAGTTGGATAGAGCGACGGCCTTCTAAGCCGTAGGTCCCAGGTTCGAATCCTGGAGGGCGCACCATTTATATCAATAGGTTATACAGAATAACTCGTCGGTTTTGCGAGCTTGTCGCTTTCATGTTGCACAAAATAATTTCAACGGGTTACAGGTAGCGGCAAAGAATCGCGGCAACTCCGTGCGACAAGGACGCGACATGAAAGTGTTCC
>JAPUJA010000198.1 GCA_027296525.1 Pseudomonadota bacterium
GCGCCTGAGAAGACGTAACGCTGGAGATCCTTCAGATCACGCTGGAGGGCGTCGAGGCGATCGTAAACCGCCGCATCCGTGCCCTGGGCCAGGGCGGCCGGACCCGACAGCTGGAGGAAAAAACCCAGAGCGATAGCGGGATAAAGGATCGCTCGCATCGTCATCTCCCATCCGCATGGCCCCGGCCAAAAGGCCGCCCGCCCCGGTGCGCGCCTCGCCCAGCCCTCTAACTCCCCGCCGGCGATCTTCCGATCCCGACGGGGAGGACCTGCCGAAAGTCGGCCGCCCGCGCCTCAGTTAACGACGGTCACACCCCGTCGGTTCTGAGCCCATGCCGCTTCATTGTGCCCAAGGGCGTAGGGGCGCTCTTTTCCGTAGCTGATCGTGCGTATGCGGCTCCCATCGACGCCAAGCGCTACGAGATAGCTCTTCACCGAGGCCGCCCGTCTCTCGGCGAGCGCGAGGTTGTATTCCCGCGTGCCGCGCTCGTCGCAATGGCCCTCGACGCTGATTGCCTTGTTCGGATAGCGACTAAGCCATTCCGCCTGGCGGTCGAGGGTATTGCGGGCATCGGAGCGCAAGACGGATTTGTCCAAGTCGAAATAGATCGAGTTTCCAACGTTCACCATGAAGTCCTCGGGCGAGCCGGGAACCGGTCCGGCGAAATCGGTCGCCGCGATCTCGGTGGTTCCCGTGTCGCCTGTGGACACACCGCCTTCGCCACCGGTGGTGGCCGTTTCGTCGGTCGCCGTCGTACAAGCAGCAACGAACAGGAGGGCCGCGAATAGGCCAATCCATTTAACGTGCATATATGAATTCCTTCCTAGCGAATGGGGGGTTGATCTCAGGGAAGCCGACCAAGCCACAGTTAGAAACAGCCACTCCTGAAGGCAACGCCGGATCACCGGATTGCCGCCTCTTCGAATACAACATGCGGCGGGCGAGATTGCGGGCTTGATTCTTGCTCAGCCTTGCCCACACCGCCACGAAAGCCGAAAAACCCTGGAAAGACGGGCACCTGACTATACTGATGGGTTGTTAGGGAATCAAGGGAGACCATGCCGGATCAGATGCCTCCGTCGGTGTGACCGGGACCCTTTCGTTGTAGCCCGTAAGATCGATCGTCACGAGCTCGGTCTGGCGCTCGCCCGGCCCGATATTCTGGCGGAAGAAGACGAGGACCCGCCCGTTCGGCGCCCAGCTCGGGCCCTCGACCAGGAAGCCCTGGGTCAACAGACGCTCCTCCTCGCCTTCCGGGTCCATGACGCCGATATAGAAACGGCCCTTATGGCTCTTGGTAAAGGCGATGAGATCGCCGCGCGGCGACCAGACGGGCGTCCCGTAACGGCCCTTGTCGAAGCTGATCCGGTGCGCATTGCCACCGTCGGCCTCCATCACGTAGATCTGCTGGCTGCCGCCCCGGTCCGACTCGAAGACGATGCGGGTGCCGTCGGGCGAGTAGGAGGGCGCCGTGTCGATCGCGGCGTCGTAGGTCAAGCGCTCGATCTGGCGGGTGCGAAGGTCCATTTCGTAAATCTCGGAGTTGCCGTCTTCGGCGAAGGTCAGGAGCACCTTGTTGCCGTCGGGCGAAAAGCGGGGCGCGAAGGTCATTCCGGGAAAGTTCCCGAGCACCTCCTGCTGGCCCGTATCGATGTTGAGCAGATACACCCGCGGCTCGCCGTAGAGGTAGAGAAGATAGGTGATCTCCTGCGCGGTCGTCGAAAAGCGGGGCGTGAGCACCAAATGCTCGCCATCGGTGAGATAATGGAGATTGGCGCCATCCTGATCCATGATGGCGAGCCTTTTCACCCTTTCGTTCGCCGGTCCCGTCTCGGCGACGTAGACTATGCGCGTATCGAAATAGCCACTCTCACCGGTCAGACGCTCGTAGATGGCGTCGGCGATCTTATGGGCGGCCCGCCGCCAGAGATCGGACGCGGTGGCGAACACCATGCCGAGCATGTGCTCCTCGGCGAACACGTCCCAGAGGCGGAACTCCGCCTTCACCCGGCCGTCGCCCTGGATCTCCACCTCGCCGACGACGAGCGCCTGCGCGTTGACCTGCTTCCAGTCCGCAAAGCGCAGATTCATGCGCACCTCCTCCGGGCTCTGGATGAAGGCACGCGAATCGATCGGCCGGAAAAGGCCGGATCGCTCGAGATCGGCGGCCACCACCTCCGCGATGTCCTGGCCGAATTGTTCGGCCTCAGGCGTCACGCCATAGAAATCCATGATGGCGATGGCCGTCGGCTCGAGCGATCCGCGCGTGATGTCGATGGAAAGCTGCGCGCGCGCGGGGGCCCCAAACGCAAGGACGAGGATCGCCAGGGCAAGGAGAAAGACGCACCGACCGAGCCGTGAGGCCCCTTCGGCGGTTGTGGCTTTATCGGTGTACCCGTTCATGCTGTCCGTCACTTATTGCAAAATTCTCGCAAGGTTTCCAGCCGCGCCGTCAGGCTTCACGCTCACACGGGCGGGCGGAAGTTCAATTGGATGTCACGCCAGGCTTCGTACTTCTCGGGCGGCAGGCCCCGCAAGGGACTCGCCTTGAGCACGGCGCGCCGTGCGCTCTCGGCTATGGTTCGAAAACTCTCCTGTCCGCTCCGTCCCATGCGCTCGAAGTCGACGATCTCGGCAGTCACGACCTGACCGTCGGGAAGCAGGCGAAGCCGAATCTCGACGACGAGCCCGGCGGCGTCCTTCACGCCCACCGGCACGCTCCAATTCGACTCGACCTGACGGCGGATCAAGTCGATCACGGTCATCGAGAGCGGTTCGTCGGTGACACGCGGGCTGTAGCCGGCGACCTCCTCGGGACTCGGCGCGGGCGCCTCCTCCTCGAGCTCCTCGTCCTTGCGTTCGCGCACGCGCTCCTCCACCTCGGTGAGATCCTTGAGCAGCGTATCGAACGGATCGGGCGGCGGCGGCGCCTCCGGCTTGGCCGCCGGCTTCGGAATCGAGGCCGGCGCCTCGACCGTGGGTTCCGGCGGCAGGGGCTCGGGCTCCGGTTCCGGCGGCAGGGGCTCCGGTTCGGGCGGGGGCTCGGGTTCGGGTGGCGGCGGCGGGGGCTCGGGTTCGGGTGGCGGCTCGGCGACCTCGGGCGGCGGCTCCGGCTTGGTGAGGTCCTCCTCCGGCAGCTTGGGAGGCGGGACCGGATCGGGAATATTCGTCTCCTCGGCGAGCGGCACCATACTCACGAAGATCGCCTGTTCCTCCAAAGGCTCATCGTCGAGCAGCCGAGGCAGGCCGAGCACGGCGAGCACGAGCACAATGGCGTGTATGACGCCGGAGATAATCCACGCCCGCCTCACCGCTCAGCTCTTCGTCTCCGCCGCGAACGGTATCCGAGTGACCAGCCCGACATTGGCGAAGCCGGCCGCATTCAACGCGCCCATCACCTCCATGACGCGCCCGTAGTTGATCGCCTCGTCGCCGCGCAGGAGGATGCGCACGTCCGGATTGCGTTCCGAGACCGCCGCGAGGCGCGGCACCAGATCCTCCAGCGCGATCTCGCTTTCCTGCAGATAGATCGTGCCGTCGGCCTTGATCGAAACGGCGAGCGGCTGGTCGTCGCCGGGCAGGGGATTGGCGGCGGTCCGCGGCAGGTCGACCGGCACGCCGGCGGTAAGCAGCGGCGCCGTGATCATGAACACGATGAGCAGAACGAGCATCACGTCGACCATCGGCGTGACGTTGATCTGGCTCATCATCTGGGGCTTCGCCCGTCGGCGGCGAGCCACGCTTCCTTGAAGCTCGGCGGCCATCACGCGCTCTTTCCGACCGCGTCGGAGCCGACCGCGTCGGGGCCGACCGCGTCGGGGCCGTAGACGGAACGGGGCTCATCGAGCTGACGGGACACGATGGCTTCGAACTCAGTCGCGAAGTTGTCGAGCCGATCGGTGTAGCGGTTGATATCGTTGGTGAGCTTGTTGTAGGCGACGACCGCCGGGATCGCCGCGACGAGACCCAGCGCCGTGGCGAACAAGGCCTCGGCGATTCCCGGGGCGACGACGGCCAACGACGTGTTTTTGGTCGCGGCAATCGACTGAAAGCTGTTCATGATTCCCCAAACCGTCCCGAACAGGCCGAGAAACGGTGCCGTCGCGCCGACCGAGGCGAGGTAGCCCATGTAGCGTTCGAGCTGTCCCTGCTCGCGCGCGAGCGTCACCTCCATCGCCCGCACGATCCGCTGCTGCAGGTGCGCGCCCCGCTCGGCATCGACCCTTCGGGTGCCTGAGACCGACGAGCGGCGCCACTCGCGCATGGCGGCCGCAAACATCATCGCCATCGGATGGCTCGGCTTGTCGCCGGTCCGGTCGTAGAGATCCTCAAGCGATCCGCCCGACCAGAAACGTTTCTCGAAACCCGTCGTAAGCTCATCGAGCCGGCGCAGGCGCAGGACTTTCTCCACGATCACCGCCCACACCCAGAAAGAGCAGAACAGCAGAATGATCATGACGACCTTGACGACCAAATCCGATTCGACGAACAGGCCCCAAATCGACAATTCCGCCGTGACGATATCACTCATCGCAACGGAAGATACGACCGCTTCTTCCATGAGCGTCAGCCTTTCGCTTCCAATTGATCCTTGTGAACGAAGGGCGCGAACGCCTCCGCGACCTTGCCCGGTAAACGCACCGGGCGCCCCTTGCTCGAAACCCACGCGATCTTGAGGTCGATGCGCACGAGTTCGGCGGCCCCCCGTTTGATGATCTGCAGGGCGTCCATCGACGCGCCCGAGAGGCGCAAGACGCGCGTGTGCACCTCGAGGAGATCGTCGATTCGAGCGGGCTCGCGATAGTCGATCGCGCAACGCCGCACGATAAAGGCGGCGTCGAATTCCTCCTTCAGCGCCGGATGGCTGAAACCCAGGTGACGCATCATCTCGGTCCGCGCCCGCTCGATGAATTTGAGGTAGTTGGCGTAGTAGACGAGACCCGCGGCGTCGGTGTCCTCGTAATAGACGCGCACCGGGAAGACATGCACCCGCCCTTCGAGACGGCCTGCCGGCTCAACGCTCATCCCCTTCCCCCGCCGCCAAGAAGTCGTACTGCGTGTCGCGCAGGCTCGGTACCGGCAAGCCGAGATATTGGAAGCCGCCGGCCGTCAAGGCCCGCCCCCGGGGCGTGCGCTGAAGCAGGCCCTGCTGGATGAGAAACGGCTCGATGACCTCCTCGATGGCGTCCCTCTGCTCGGAAAGCGCCGCCGCCAAGGTGTCCACGCCGACCGGGCCGCCCCCGTAGTTCTCGGCGATGCAGAACATATAGCGGCGGTCCATGGCGTCGAGACCGCGCGCGTCGATCTCGAGCTTCGTCAACGCGCCGTCGGCGGCCTGGGCATCGATCGCGCTCAGCCCGCCGACGTCGGCGAAATCGCGCACCCGCCGGAGCAGCCGGCCCGCGACCCGGGGCGTGCCCCTTGAGCGACGAGCGATCTCGAGCGCCCCTTCGCCGGTCAGCGGCGCACCCAACATCTCGGCGTTGCGGCGCACGATCGTAACGAGATCCTCGGTCTCGTAGAAATCGAGGCGCAGCGGGATCCCGAATCGTTCCCGCAACGGCGCCGTGATCAACCCCGAACGCGTCGTCGCACCGATCAGCGTGAACGGTGCGAGGTCGATCTTCACCGAACGCGCGGCGGGGCCTTCACCGATGATGAGATCGAGCTGAAAATCCTCCATCGCCGGATAGAGGATCTCCTCGACCGGCGGGCTCAGACGATGGATCTCGTCGATGAAGAGGACGTCGTGCTTGTTCAGATTGGTGAGCAGCGCGGCGAGGTCGCCGGCGCGCTGGATGACCGGGCCCGAGGTCGCGCGGAATCCGACGCCGAGCTCCTTCGCCACGATTTGCGCCAGGGTCGTCTTGCCAAGTCCGGACGGACCATGAAACAGCAGGTGATCGAGCGCCTCGCCGCGGCCGAGCGCCGCGTCGATATAGACGCGCATGTTCTCGCGCACGGGCCTTTGCCCGATGAACTCGGCGAGGCTCTGGGGCCGAAGGCTCGCCTCGGCGCGGTCCTCCGTTTGGAGATCCCTGGCCAGGATGCGCTCTTCCGTCACTGGGAAAGCCCTTTCAAGCCTTCACGCACCAGCTCCGGGACCGGCGCCTCCTTGCCCAGGCTGCGCGCCGCCGCCGCCACGGCGCTGTGCGCCTCGCTCGAGCGGTAGCCGAGATTCATCAGGGCCGAGGCGGCGTCCGTCCTATTCGACGCGTCCCGAGCGCCGGGCGCTCCCTCCGGCACCGGGGCACCCGGAAGGGCCCCCAGCTTGTCCTTGAGCTCGGCGATGATGCGCCCGGCGAGCCGGGGCCCGACACCGCTCGCCTGGGAGAGCGCCGCGCGGTCCTCGGTCGCGATCGCGTGGGCCATCGCGTCGGGGGTCAGCACGCCGAGCAAGGCGAGCGCCACCTTGGCGCCGACCCCTTGAACCGTCTCGAGAAGCCGAAAGGCCTCGCGCTCGGCGGGATCGGCGAAGCCGAACAGCCTGATGCTCTCGTCGCGCAACTGAGTCTTGATCCGGAGCTCGACGGTCTTTCCCACCGCTCCGAGCGTTTCAAGCGTGCGGCTCGAGCAGAAGACCTGATAGCCGACGCCACCGACATCAATCACGCACCAGCCCGGACCGGTCGAATCGAGCAGACCGGTGAGCTTCGCGATCACGACGCGACGCTCCGGCCCGAGGCCCAATGTCGCTCGGTCTCGGCGTGGTGCGCGAGACAGATCGCCACCGCGAGGGCATCGGCTTCGTCGGCCTCGACGGCGCGGCACGCGGGCAGGAGCGTGCGCACCATCATCGCCACCTGTTGCTTGCCGGCATGCCCCGTGCCCACGACCGACTTCTTGATAAGGTTCGCCGCGTACTCGAAGACCTCGATCCCCGCAAGCGCCGGCGCGAGCAGCACGACGCCCCGCGCCTGGCCGAGCTTGAGAGCCGAGGCCGGGTTGCGGTTGACGAAGGTTTCCTCGACCGCCGCCGCCGCCGGCCGGTGGCGGGTGACGACGTCCGCGAGCCCGTGATGCAGGACCATCAACCGGCGGCTAAGGGAAAGTTTCGGGTCGGTGCGAACGCATCCGCTGGCCACATAGGAAAGGCGCGTATCCCGCGCATCGATCACACCCCAGCCGGTGATGCGCAGGCCGGGGTCGAGTCCAAGCAAACGCATGAATCAAAGACCGCCTCAGGCCGTCAACCGCTGGAGCAGCTGGTCCGAGACCTCGTAATTCGCCGAGACCCGCTGCACATCGTCGTTGTCATCCAGTATTTCGAGCAGACGAAAGAGGACGGTCGCCTGATCCTCGTCGATCGGCACCGTGCTCTGCGGCTTCCATGTGAGGCCGGGATTTTCCGTCGGGCCGAAGCGCGCCTCGAGCCGTTCGCGCAGCTCGTTCAAATCGTCGGGCGCGCAAGTCACCTCGTGACCGGCCGCGTCCGAGACGCAGTCCTCGGCTCCCGCATCGAGCGCCGCGTCGAACATCTCCTCGTCGCTCGCCACCTTCTTGGGATAATGGATCAAACCGACTCGCTCGAACTGGAAGCTGACGCTGCCGCTCTCGCCCAGGGTGCCGCCATGCTTGTTGAACGCGGTGCGAATCTCGGCCGCCGTCCGGTTCCGGTTGTCGGTCAACGCCTCGACGATCAGCGCGACCCCGCCCGGCCCGTAGCCCTCGTAACGAATCTCTTCATAGGTCTCCGCGCTGTCGCCGCCGGAACCGCGCTTGATCGCGCGCGCGAGGGTGTCCTTCGGCATGTTCGCCGCGCGCGCCGCAGCGATCGCGCTGCGCAAGCGCGGGTTCTTGTCCGGATCGGGCAGGCCCGAACGCGCGGCCACGGTGAGCTCCCGGATAAGCTTGGTGAAGAGCTTGGAACGCTTCGCGTCCTGCGCGCCCTTCCGGTACATGATGTTCTTGAATTGAGAGTGGCCAGCCATGACCCCGCCAACCCCGTATCTTGGGGCACTCCGGGAGGGACACCCCAGATTCTGTGCGATTCGGGATGTTTATCTTATATGACCACAATCTGTAAACGCGCAATGTGGCAAGATTTTGGCGCGATCCGCGGCGCCGGGTCCCGGGCAACCAAGCCCCGATGGAATGGGTCCCAAGGGACAGGGTCCCAAGGGACGGGGTCCCAAGGGACGGGATCCCAAGGGACAGGATCCCAAGGAAACGGGCGAAGCACTCAACCAAGGCGCCGAAGGCGTGCTATGTTTCACAATTCGATATCGAGCCTCGGCGTTTGCCGTTCGAAAGAGCGATTTGCCATGACCACGGATTTGATGGGGCGCAAGATCGTCGACTACGAGGCCCGGCGCTCGGCGAGGCGGCTCGGCGGCAGCCTTCTCGAGCCCCAGACCCGCCAGACCTTGCGACGCTTTCGCCCCGTGCTCGAGAGCCACCTCGGCGAAATCCTCGACGACTTCGCCGAGTATGTCGCGGCTTGGCCCGAGTGCCGTGCTCTGCTCGACAATGAGCAGGGCATGACTTGCCTGCAACGCACCCAGGGCCGTCATTGGCTCGCCTTGTTCAATGGCGTGCTCGACCACAGCTTTTTCCTTGAGGCGAGCCGTATCGGGCAGGCACACGAACGGGTGGGGCTCGAACCGCGCTGGTATATGGGGGCGTACTGCCACGCCATGAACCGGATCATCGCGCTCGCTGTCGAGACCTATCGGGACGATCCGGCACGCCTCGCCAGCACGGTGCAGGCGATCAACCGGGTGGTCGAGCTCGACATGGAGCTCGCGGTCTCCGTCTACAACGACACCGCCAAGGCGAAGACGGCGGCGCAGCTCAACGCCGAGGCTTGCGGGGATGATGCCGGTATCGTCGGGTTCGAACCTCTGCGTCCCGTCGAGTCGGACCCGGCGGACGAGCCCGACTGATCAGGCCGGCGCGGCGTCCTCGCCCGGCCAGACCGGATCCAGCCCCCCTCCGAGGCGCAGAGGCGCCACCCGTCTCGCCAAGCCGCTCGCATCGTCGGTTTCGACATAGACCCCGCACAGGCTCGCCTCGCCTTTCTCGGGTTCGAGGCGCCCGGTCGGAAGCTTGCGCGTGAAGCGCTCGATCGCCCGCTCCTTTTCGAGCCCGATCACGGAATCATAGTTGCCGCACATGCCCGCATCCGTCTGATAGGCGGTGCCGCCCGGGAGGATTCGCGTATCGGCCGTGGGCACATGGGTGTGCGACCCGACGGCGAGCGAAACCTGGCCATCGACGTAAAGACCCATCGCCATCTTCTCGCTCGTCGCCTCGCCGTGAATGTCGACCAGAATGGCGTGCGCCGTCTCGCCCAGGCGATACGCGGCCAGAGTATCGCGCGCGCAAGCGAAGGGATCGTCGAGCGTCTGCATGAAGAGTTGCAGCATGACGTGGAGCACCACGACGGTGCGCCCGTCGCTCAGGCGGTACTCGCCGAGGCCGCGCCCCGGGGTGCCGGCCGGGAAGTTGTGGGGGCGCAGAAGCCTCGGATCGGAGTCGATGTAGGAGAGGATCTCGCGCTGGTCCCAAACGTGATTGCCCGTGGTGATCGCGTCGACCCCGGCGGCATAGAACTCGCGGCAGATCTCGGCCGTGATGCCGAAACCGCCCGCGGCGTTTTCGCCGTTGGCGACGACGAAATCGAGCTCGAGCTCGTCGCGCAAGCCCGGCAGGCGTTCATAAAGCGCGTGCCGGCCGGGCCGCCCATAGACGTCACCCAAAAAGAGAAGCTTCACGCCGCGCTCGCCTCGATGGTTTCGCGCTCGGTGAGCACGAGGTCGAGCCGCTGATCACCGGGGCCGTGCGGCACGCATTTCTCCTCCTGCACGGCATAGGCCAGACCGACCGCCCGGACCCGCAGCTTCGCCCGCAGGGCCGCCAGGGTTCGGTCGTAATAGCCTCCGCCATAGCCCAGCCGGTAGCCTTTCCGGTCGAAGGCGAGCAACGGGACGAGCAGGACCTCGGGCACGAGGCAGGGCGCGTCTTCAGGAGGTACGGGGATGCCGTAGGCGCCCTCTTCCAGCGTCGCCTCGGGCGACCAGGCACGGAATGTGAGAGCGGCGTTTTCGCGCTCCATGACGGGAAGCGCGCATCGTTGTCCGGCGTCGTTCAGCGCATGCATCAAGGGCCTCGGATCGAGCTCGTCACGAAACGGCCAGTAGCCCGACACCACCGCACCGGGCTCGAGCGCGAGCGCGGCGAGGAAGCGCTCCTTCACGCCGAGCGCCGCCCGGCCATCGCGTTCCGCCGCCGCCCGGCGTCGCACGAGGGCGCGCTCGCGAAGCGCGCGCTTCTCTTCGGCGAGCGTCATGGTGAGAGCAGGCGGTGCCGCCCAGACCGTCGGCGAGCGTGGATCCTCTGTGACCCGCATGTGCAGGTGGGCGCCATATACCGAAAGCAAACCTCCGGCAGGGACAGCTCCCTATAGAGGACTGTTGGTCGCAGGGATAGAGCCGCCAAACGAGTCGGGCAGCGACCGCCCACGTTCAAATCTAATCGCTCTCCAGACGAGCGGCAATAGCCTCGACCCGTTCGGCCAGCTGGTCGATGGTCGGCGCGAGCTTGGCATCGAGCTCGGCCGAGGCGGCCGCGCGGCCCGACGCCTCGGCACTCTTCGCCGAATCCTCGAGCCGTTTGATCTGGTCGTAGGCTTCGGAAAGTTCGTCGGCGACGAGAAGACCGACCATCACGAGCAACTGCTGAGGGCTGGTCTGGCCGACGTCCTTGGCCAGATCATTCGCGCGTTGATCGACATAGGCCGCGAGGCGCGCGACATGATCCTCCTCGCCGGCTTCGCAAATCACGGTATAGTCGCGCCCGCGGATGTGCACCTGCACTTCGGCCATCTCAGCCCTCCAGCACGGTCTTGAGCTGGCCGATCACGCCGTCGAGCCGAACGGCCACCGCCTCATTGACCACCTGCGAGGCGGCGTAATTCTTTTGAGCGTCATTGAGCGCGTCGGAAAGCTTGGCGTGCTCACCCCGCAGGGAATCGAACTCGGCCGCCAATCGGGCCCGTTCGGTTTCGAGCCGGTCGAGCGTCTCCTCGGAGACCCCACTGGCTTGCGAGCCGGTGGCGTCGAGTCGGCGGCCGATCGCCTCATCGAGGCGATTGATGGCTTGTTCGAGGTGCTCCCGAGCCTCGCCCAGCGTGGACATAGTTTTTTATTTTCAACCCCTTGGGGTTCATTCCCCAAGCCGGCTGTCATCGTGTCACAAATCGCTCGATGAATAAAGCCCGTCGAAACGCGGGGCGCGCTAGCGGGACGCTCCACGAGTTGCCGGTTGACGCGGCCGGCTCGGCTCGTCATGTTTCGCCCCACGCCGAGCCATCACGGGAACCACATCACTTCGAGCGCGGGACGCGCGGCGGACGCCGCGATTAATGTTGCAAACGATGGACGGACCCACCGAAGCGGTGACGAGCGCGCCCGAATCGAGTCAGCCGATGCCTTCCGCGACCCACCAAGAGATGGCCAACGCCATCCGGGCGCTCGCCATGGACGCGGTCCAAGCGGCGAATTCGGGCCATCCCGGAATGCCCATGGGCATGGCCGACGTCGCGACCGTCTTGTTCAGCCAGCATCTCAAATTCGACCCCCTTCACCCCGACTGGCCGGACCGCGACCGCTTCGTGCTTTCGGCCGGCCACGGCTCGATGCTGCTCTACGCGATCCTCTACCTCACGGGCTATGCCGGCATGGAGCTCGACGAGCTCCGCCGCTTCCGCCAGTGGGCAAGCCGCACGCCGGGGCATCCTGAATACGACCTCGCGCTCGGCATCGAGGCCACCACCGGGCCCTTGGGCCAGGGGCTCGCCAACGCCGTCGGCATGGCCCTTGCCGAACGCTTGCTGGCCGCCCGCTTCGGCGCCACGCTCGTCGATCACTACAGCTACGTGATCGCGGGCGACGGCTGCCTGATGGAAGGCATCAGCCACGAGGCGATCTCGCTCGCGGGCCATCTGAAGCTCAACAAGCTCATCGTTTTCTATGACGACAATCACATCTCGATCGACGGTCCGACCGAGCTGGCGCTCGGCGACGACGCCCTTGCCCGCTTCGAGGCTTCGGGCTGGCGGGCCAACCGGATCGACGGCCACGACCCCGAGGCGATCGGGGCGGCGATCAGCCAAGCGCGTGGCAGCGATCGCCCGAGTCTGATCGCCTGTCGCACGACCATCGGCTTCGGGGCGCCGACCAAGGCGGGCACGGCCGCGGCTCACGGTGCGCCGCTCGGGCCCGACGAAATCGCGGGCGCGCGCGAGGCGCTCGGCTGGCCCCACCCACCCTTCGAGATCCCCCCACCCGTTCTCGCCGCTTGGCGCGCGGCCGGCGCCCGCGGCCGGTCCTCCCATGATGCCTGGACGGCCGCTCTCGGCCGACTCGAAGCGGATCGCCGGGCCGCCTTCGAGCGCGGCCAGCGGCGCGAATTGCCGGGCGAATGGCAGACACGGCTCGATCGATTCAAAAAGCGGCTGGTCGAGGGCAAGGCGCCCGCGAAGGCGACGCGCGTCGCCGCTCAAGAGAGCCTCGCCGTGCTGATCGAGGCGATCCCGGAACTGATCGGCGGCTCGGCCGACCTCACCGGATCGAACGGCACGAAGCCGAAAGGCATGCCCGTGATCACACCCGACGACTTCTCCGGCCGCTACCTCCATTACGGCGTGCGCGAACACGCCATGGCCGCGACGATGTCGGGGATCGCGCTTCACGGCGGGCTCATCCCCTATGGCGGGAGCTTCCTGATCTTCACCGACTACTGCCGGCCGGCGATCCGTCTCGCCGCCCTCATGGGCCTCAAGGTCATCTATGTCATGACCCATGATTCGATCGGGCTCGGCGAGGACGGCCCCACCCACCAACCGATCGAGCATCTGGCGAGCTTGCGCGCGATTCCGAACCTCAACGTCTTCAGGCCGTGCGATGCGGTGGAGACCGCGGAATGCTGGGCGCTCGCGCTCAGCGAAACGAACCGGCCCTCGGTCCTGGCGCTAACACGTCAGAAGCTCGAGCCCTCGCGCCGCGAACATTCGGCGGAAAATCTCTCAGGCCGGGGCGCCTATCGAATCGCGCCCGCGAGCGGGAAGGCGCGCGCCCAGCTGCTCGCGACCGGCTCGGAAGTCGCGATCGTCCGCGCCGCCCAAACCCGGCTCGAGGCCGAAGGCATACCGGCGGAGGTCATCTCGATGCCCTGCTGGGAGCTTTTCGATCGCCAGGACGCCGGCTACCGGTGCGAGCTCCTTCGTCCCGACACGGTGAAGGTCGCGCTTGAAGCCGCCGCCCCCTTCGGCTGGGAGCGTTACGTCGGGCTCGAGGGCGCGGCGATTGGGATCACACGCTTCGGCGCCTCGCGCTTCGGCGCCTCGCGCTTCGGCGCCTCGGCGCCCTATGTGGTCCTCTACGAGAAGTTCGGGATCACCGCCGAGGCCGTCGTCAAGGCGGTGAAGGAGCGGCTCTAGAGCCCCCAGCGCCTCAGGGCACGACCAGATAATGCAGGCTGAAGAGCCGCTCGGGGTCGCTCCAGACCCGCGCCGGCTCGAAGCCCGCGGCCCGCGCCATCTCCTGGAACTGTTCGAGCCCGAACTTGTAGGAGTTCTCGGTGTGGATCGTCTCGCCCTCGGCAAACACAAATCCCTCGCCTTCGATGGTGACCTCTTGAGAGGCGAGGCTCATGAGATGCATCTCGATGCGGCCGCGCTCTTCGTCGTAGAAGGCGTGGTGGCGAAAGCGCGCGAGATCGAAATCGGCGGCGAGTTCCCGATTGATCCGCTCGAGCAGATTGAGATTAAAGGCCGCCGTCACCCCGGCGCGGTCGTTGTAGGCCGCCTCGAGCACCGCCTTGTTCTTTTTCAGATCGACGCCGACCAGCATGGCCCCGCCGCTTCCCAGTTCGGAGGCCCCGTTGGCCAGGAAGCGGTGGGCCTGCAAGGGCGTGAAATTCCCGATCGTCGAGCCGAAGAAGAGGCCGAGCGGACGCCCCGCCGCGGGATCCTTCGGCTCGGGCAGATCGAGCCGGGTCGTATAGTCGGCGCACACCGCGATGACCTCGAGGCCGGGATGGCTCTTGGCGAGATCCCGCGACGCTTCGAGCAGGTGATCCTTCGAGATGTCGATCGAGATATAGGCCGCCAGCCGCCCGAACCTCTCGAGCAGGGCCCGGATCTTTCGGTTGCTGCCGCTGCCGAACTCGATCACCAGGGGGTTGGGTCCCATGAGCCGGGCGATCTCCGGCGCCGCGACGCGGATGATCTCGAGCTCCGTGCGGGTCAAATAATATTCGTCGAGCGCGCAGATCGCCTCGAACAGCTTGGCGCCGGGCGTGTCGTAGAAATATTTGGGCGGGAGCTCTTTCTGCGGCTTCGAAAGACCCGCGAGCACGTCCAGACGAAAGTCGCTCGGCTCCGGTTCGAGGTCATGAAAGGCGACGGCAAGGGCGGGCGGGGTCATCCGACCGACTCCGCCAGGCGTATGCCGGCGAACTGCCAGCGCTGGTCGGGATAAAAGAAGTTGCGGTAGGTCGCCCGGATATGATCGCGCGGGGTGACGCAGGCACCCCCCCGAAGCACCATTTGATTGCACATGAACTTGCCGTTGTACTCGCCGACCGTACCGGCCAAAGGCGCGAATCCCGGGTAGGGCGCGTAGGGGCTCTGGGTCCACTCCCAGACGTCACCGAACATCTGGCGGAGCCCGCCGTTGCCCGCGCCCGCCGGCACGGGATGAAGGAATCCCGACTCGACGAAATTTCCCTCGGGCTCGACGCCGGCCGCCGCGACCTCCCACTCGGCCTCAGCGGGAAGCCGCTTGCCCCGCCAGCGGGCATAGGCCTCGGCCTCGTAGAAGCTCACATGGCAGACGGGCTCATCCGGATTGAGCCGCTGGAAGCCGGCGAGCGTCATGATCCACCACTCGCCCTCGACCCGCTCCCAATAGAGCGGGGCCTCCCAGGGGGCGCGTTTTGCGCTCGCCCAACCGTCGGAAAGCCAGTATTCCGGCGCGTCGTAGCCGCCCGCGTCGATGAATTCGAGATACGCGCCGTTGGTCACCAGACACGATCCCAGCCGGAAATCCTCCAGAAGCTCGCGGTGATCCGGCCTCTCATTGTCGAAGGCGAAGCCCTCGCCGTCATGGCCGACGACGTAGATGCCGCCGGCGAAATCGAGCCATTCGAACTTCGCCGCCTCGGCGTTGGAGACGGGAAGATCGTCGCGATAGGCGGGTTTGAGCGGGTTGATCCCGAGGATATGCTTGAGATCGTAGAGAAACAGCTCCTGATGCTGTTGCTCGTGATTGAGACCGATGGTGAGCAGCGGATCGATGCGCCGCCACGCCGCCTCATCGGCCTCCTCGATGAGCGCGCCCATCGCCTCGTCGACATGGGCGCGGTAGCGATAGACCTCCTCGACCGTCGGCCGGCTCAACAGGCCGCGCTCGGTCCTCGGGTGGCGCGGGCCCGCACCCTCGTAGTAGGAGTTGAAAAGATAGGCGTATTTCGGATGAAACGGCTGATAACCGTCACACTCTTGCACCAGGATGAAGGTCTCGAAGAACCAGGTCTCATGGGCGAGGTGCCATTTGGGCGGGCTCACGTCGGGCATGGACTGCACGACGTAATCTTCGGCCGGCAGGGGTTTGCAGAGCTCCTCGCTGACCGCTCGCACGGTCCGAAAACGCTCGAGCGCGTCGCCACGCTCGGCGGAGGTTTGCGAAGGTTTCCCCCAAGGATGTGCGGGTCCCAATGGAATTCCGATCGTTGATCTGTCTCGGGCCGCTTGTTTGGTTCATCATACAGAGCAAAGATTGGCTTGTGTACCCCCGCTCCCCTTGCCGTTACTCGAAACGGCAAGTCCTGTGCCCTTTGCGGTTGACCCACGCGCCCAGCGCCGCTAGTTACCCGAGATAAGGGCTCAATTGTTCCCCGAGGGAGACGGTGATGAGCGTTCGAGTCGCGATCAATGGTTTCGGCCGCATCGGCCGTCTGATCCTGCGCGCCATACACGAATCCGATCGGCGTGACTTGGAGGTGATCGCCATCAACGACCTCGGGCCGGTGGCAACCAACGCCTACCTGCTCAAGCACGATTCCGTTCATGGCCCCTTTCGGGGCGAGATTCGAGTCAACGGCGACGCGATCGATATCGGGCGGGGACCCATCCGGGTGTGCGCTGAAGCCGAGCCCGCGAAGCTTCCCTGGTCGGCGCTTGGGGTCGATGTCACGCTCGAATGCACGGGCCGCTTCGCAAAACGCGAACAAGCCGCCCAGCATCTCGAGGCGGGCGCGCGCAAGGTCCTGATCTCGGCGCCGGTGAGCGATGCGGACATGACCGTCGTTTACGGTGTCAATCACGGCGAACTGACTCAGGCGCACAAGGTCGTCTCGAACGCCTCCTGCACCACCAATTGTCTCGCGCCGGTTGCCAAGGTCGTGCATGACGCGATCGGGATCGAGGCCGGTTACATGACGACCATTCACGCCACGACCCTCGACCAGCCCGTGCTCGATACGCTTCACAAGGATCTGCGCCGGGCGCGTGCCGCGACCGAATCGATGATTCCGACGACCACGGGCGCGGCGCGCGCGGTCGGCCTCGTGCTGCCCGAACTCAAGGGCAAACTCGACGGCACGGCGATCCGGGTTCCGACGCCGAACGTCTCGCTCATCGACCTCAGCTTCACCACGAAACGCGCAACCAGCGTCGAGGAAATCAACGCGGCGATCAAAAGCGCGGCGGACGGCCCGCTCAAGGGCATCCTCTCCTACGGCGACGAACCGCTCGTCTCGATCGATTTCAATCACAATCCGCACAGCTCGAACTTCGATCTCACGCAGACGGTTGTGATGGGCGGCACGTTCTGCCGCGTCCTCTCCTGGTACGACAACGAGTGGGGATTCTCTAATCGCATGGGCGACGTCGCCGCGCTGCTCGGCAAGCTTTAGCGCATCGAGGGACGCCTCGCGTTGGCCGCTGACGGTCATGGCTTTCGCACCATCGACGGACTCGAGGTCGATGGCAAACGCGTGCTCGTGCGCGTCGACCTCAACGTGCCCATGGAAGACGGCGCGATCACGGATGCATCGCGCATCGACGGCATCGCGCCCACGGTAAACGAGCTCGCCGGGCGCGGCGCCAAGGTCATTCTCATCTCCCACTTCGGACGGCCGAAAGGCAAGCGGGTCGAGGCGATGTCGCTCGCGCCCCTGATCGAGCCGCTCGAGCGCGCCTTGAAGTGCGGCCGCATCGCCTTCGCCGCCGATTGCATCGGGGATGAGGCCCGCCGGATCGTCGAGACCCTCGAGCCGGGAGAGATCGCCCTGCTCGAGAACCTGCGCTTCCACGCGGGCGAGGAGGCCAACGACCCGGCGTTTGTCCAGGCGCTTGCCGAGCTCGGCGAGCTCTATGTGAACGACGCCTTCGCGGCCGCCCATCGCGGCCACGCCTCGATCGTCGGCCTGGCCCGGCGTCTTCCGGCCGCGGCCGGGCGCCTGATGGAGCGCGAGCTCGACGCGCTCGCGCGCGCGCTCGAACAACCGGAGCGCCCCGTCACCGCGATCGTGGGCGGCGCGAAGATCTCGACCAAGCTCAAACTGCTCGGCAATCTCGCGGCCAAGGTCGATTTTCTGGTGATCGGCGGCGGCATGGCCAACACCCTGCTCGCCGCCGGGGGCGTCGATGTCGGGCGCTCGCTCTGCGATCGGGAGCTTCTGGAGCCCGCGCGGGGGATCATCGAGCGGGCCAAGAGGACCGCCTGCGCGCTCCTGCTTCCCGTCGACGCGGTGATCGCGCGTGACTTCAAGCGCGGCGCCGCGAGCGAGACCGTGTTGATCGACGCCGTACCGGCGGACGCCATGATCCTCGACCTCGGGCCCCGCACCGTTCGCGGGATTCGCCACCGCCTGGAAGCTTCGAAGACCCTCGTCTGGAACGGGCCGCTCGGCGCGTTCGAGATCCCGCCGTTCGACGCCGCGACCGCCGAGGTCGCGCGTGAAGCGGCGCGGCTGACCCGCGAAGGCGCGTTGCTCAGCGTCGCGGGCGGCGGCGACACCCTGGCCGCGCTCGCCCAGGCGGGGGTGGCCGCCGATTTCAGTTACCTCTCGAGCGCGGGCGGGGCCTTCCTCGAATGGCTCGAGGGCCGGGCGCTTCCCGGCGTGGAGGCGTTGCGCGAACCTTAAGCGCCTTTCTGGTTCGCCGGCGCGCGACGGGCTAAGCTCCGCACGTACGAGGGGAGCCGTCTTTGCCCGCGCCCGTTATCCTCATCTACTCCTTGGACGACGCCCACGCCGCGCTTGCGGCGGCGGAGACGACGGGCCGGCCCGTCACCTTGCAGAGCGGCCCCGACATGGCGCACGCCGCCGGGGTCCGATACTTCAAGGAAATGCACGTCATCCTGAAGGACGCGTTCCCGGACCAGGCCTTCGGTTTCCAAATCGATTGCGCCGACACTCCGGGCCTTGCCTTGGCAGCGCTCCGGATCGGACTCTCGGATATCCTGTTCGGCGGCCGGCCCGAGGTCGCGGCCAAGCTCGCCGCCATCGCGACAAAGAAAGGCGCTCGCCTGCACCATAAGAGTGCCGGACGGGCGCGCCCGGCACTCGACCTCCTGGACCGTCGCGAGCCCTTCGAAGCCTGCCGGGAGTGGCTGAGATCGGTCGATCGGCGCACGCGCGGGCGCCGCCCATCCGGGCCCGATTGAAAAATGACCGACCCTGCGCTATCCAAGTCCATAGCAGGGCGCAAGCGCGGCTGGTCGATACCAGGAGATAAGACAAGATGAAGCTGACGCGGCGCGTAAGAGAGATCCTTTCCCACTACGAGAGCGACAATCCGGGGACCAAGGCGAACCTCGCCCGCATCCTCATGCACGGCCGCCTGGGCGGCACGGGGCGTCTCGTCATCCTGCCGCTGGACCAGGGCTTCGAGCACGGGCCCGCGCGCAGCTTCGCGCCCAACCCGGATGCCTACGATCCGCACTATCACTGGCGGCTCGCGATCGATGCGGGCTTGAACGCGTTTGCGAGCACGCTCGGGACGATCGAGCAGGGCGCGGCGAGCTTCGCGGGCCAGATCCCGACGATCCTCAAGGTGAACAGCGCGAACGCGCTGGCCCGCAGCAAGGAGGCCCCCGACCAGGCGGTCACGGCGAGCGTCAAGGATGCGCTCCGGCTCGGTTGCTCGGCCGTCGGCTTTACGATCTACCCGGGCTCGGACGCGCTCTACGGCATGATCGAAGAGCTCCGCGAGCTCGCGCGCGAGGCCAAGGCGAACGGCCTCGCGGTCGTCGTCTGGTCCTATCCGCGCGGCGGAAACCTCTCGAAGGAAGGCGAGACGGCGATCGACATCGTCGCCTACGCGGCCCACATGGCTGCCCTCTTGGGCGCCCATATCATCAAGGTCAAGCCACCGAGCGCGGCGCTCGAGCTGGCGGCGGCGAAGAAGATCTATGAGGCCCAGAAGATCGATATCGCGACCCTGTCGGCGCGCATCGGCCACGTCATGCAGGCGGCGTTTGCCGGCAAGCGCCTGGTCGTCTTCTCCGGCGGCGCGGCCAAGGACATCGAGGGTCTTTACGACGAGATCAGGGCGATTCGCGACGGCGGGGGCAGCGGCTCGATCATCGGGCGCAACACCTTCCAGCGCCCGCGCGAGGACGCGCTCAAGATGCTCGACACGGTGATCAGGATTTATCAGGGCAAGGCGTGATCGCGACCCGTGCTCTCAGCCGGACGGGCGCGCCGGAACGGAACGCGGCAGGCGCTCCTTAAGCGCCCGGATGTGCTCGGGCCCGGTGCCGCAGCAGCCGCCAACGATCTGAACCCCCGCCTCGACCCATCGGCAAGCCTCGCCGGCATAGTCCTCGGGCGCCATGACTTTATCCATCGGCC
>JAPUJA010000199.1 GCA_027296525.1 Pseudomonadota bacterium
CGGGTCTCGCACCAGACGCGCTCGGCATCGAGCGGCGCTTCAGCGTAGTCCTCTTGCTCTTGACCGGCCATTCCCATCCCTATCCCAGAGACCGAGCGCGATCCAAACACCGGTTGTCCGGTCCCGCCGGTTGTCCGGTCCCACCGGTTGTCCGGTCCCACCGGTTGTCCGGTCCCGCCGGCTAGCTGGCTTCGCCCCATCGCGCGCGCAAGCTTTCGCGATTGAGCGCGAGCCATTGCATCGCGATCAACAGACTCGCCGCGTTCATCGAACTTCCGGCAATCGCCGTCATCGCTTCATCGAACGCCATGACGATGACGCGGATATCCTCGCCCTCGCTTGCGAGCCCGTGGACCCCGCCGGCCCGGCTCGCGTCGACCTTGCCGCAATAGAGCGAGATCCGCTCGCTCGTGCCGCCGGGGCTCGAGAAATAATCGCAGACATGCACGAGCTCCTCGATCGAGCAGCCGGCCTCCTCCACCGCCTCGCGCCGCACGACCTCTTCGGGCGTCTCTTCGCCTTCGATGATGCCCGCGACGATTTCGAGCAGCCAAGGCCGTCCGGGCGCCTCGATCGCGCCGATGCGGAACTGTTCGATCAGCACGACCTGGTCGCGGCGCGCATCGTAGGGGAGCACCGCGGCCGCGTGGCCCCGCTCGAAGAGCTCGCGTGTGACCGCCTCGCTCCAACCGCCGTCATAGAGACGGTAGCGCAGCCGGCAGACGTCGATCCGAAAAAAGCCGTCATAGGCCGTCCTCCGCTCGAGGATGTCGATGTCTTCCGCGCTCATCGCTCGCGCGCGCTTCCGGCGAGCCGAGCGTGGACGCTCGAATGGATCTCATAGGCCTTCGCGCCGAACAGCACGAAGACGACGCTCTTGAATTGGTCGTTTCCGGCGAGATGTTTTTCGGCTTCGCTGAACGCGATCCGGGCGGCGCGCTCGATCGGGAAGCGGTAGGCGCCCGTGCTGATCGAGGGAAGCGCGATCGAGCGGATGCCGTGGCGGGCCGCGAGCGCGAAGGCGCTTCGATAGCAGTCCGTGAGCAGCGCATCCTCGTTCGCGCCGCCCTGCCGCCAGACGGGCCCGACCGTGTGGATCACCCATTTGGCGGGAAGATTGTAGCCTTTGGTGATGCGCGCCTCTCCCGTCGGGCAGCCGCCGAGGGTGCGGCATTCGGCCAAGAGCTCCGGCCCGGCGGCACGGTGGATCGCGCCGTCCACGCCGCCGCCGCCCAGCAAGCTTTCCTTCGCCGCGTTCACGATGGCATCGACTCGTTGGCGTGTGATGTCGCCCTCGACGAGGGTGATCCTGGAATCCATGTTTCCCAGCGCTGAGCGCCGCGTCTCTAAAGAGCCCTAGTAATGGCGCGCTCCGCCCGGACGGTCAATCGCCTGGCCCGTCTTTGCGGCAGGTGGTGCTTGGGCGCATACTCCGCGCGACCCCGACGGAGCGGATTTCTCGATGCGCGACTTTCAGCTTCCCGGCCGCTCGCCGGCCTATGGGCGGAACGCCATGGCCGCGACCTCACACCCTCTGGCGACGCTGGCCGCGCTCGAGCTCTTGCGCGACGGCGCCAACGCCGTGGACGCGGCGATCGCGGCCGCGGCCGTGCTCGCCGTCGTCGAGCCCCAATCGACCGGGATCGGCGGCGACTGCTTCGCGCTTCTGGCGCCCGAAGGAAGCGACCGGATCGTCGCGCTTAACGGCTCAGGCCGCGCGCCGCGTGGGATCGACGCAAGCCGGCTGAGAGCCCAAGGGCTGGACGAAATCGGGGGCGCCCATGCCGTCACCGTGCCGGGCGTGGTGGACGCCTGGGCGCGGCTCGCGGCCGATCACGGCAGCCGGGAATTGGGCGCGCTCCTGCAACCCGCGATTCGCTTGGCCGAGGGGGGCTATCCGGTCTATCCGCGAGTCGCGTTCGACTGGGCGGCCTCGTTCGAGAAACTGGCGGCCTCCGAAACGGCCGCGCGGATTTTCCTGCCCGAGGGGCGCGCGCCCGGCGCGGGCGAGTCGCACCGTCAGCCGGCGCTCGCCCAGACGCTCAAGCGGATCGCCGAGCAAGGGCGCGACGGCTTCTACCGCGGCCCCGTGGCCGAGGAGATCGTCGCTTGCCTCGTTGAGGCCGGCGGCGCGCACAGCCTCGAGGATTTCGCGGCCGCGAAGGCCGACTATGTCAGCCCGATCAAGACGAGCTATCGGAGCATGGATATCTATGAGTGCCCGCCCAACGGCCAGGGGGTGGTCGTGCTTGTCATGCTGAACATCCTCGAGGGGTTTCAATTGAACCGTCTCGATCCCCTGGGGCCCGAGCGATTCCACCTCGAGGCGGAGGCGAGCCGCCTCGCCTACCGGGACCGGGACGCGCTGATCGGCGATCCCTCCGGGGTCCCGGTCGAGCGGCTGCTCTCGAAGGAGTACGCCGCCGAGCTGCGCGATCTGATCCGCACCGAGCGGACGCTCGAGGCGCTCCCGCCGCCCGGTTTCGCCGCTCATTCGGACACGGTCTATTTGGCGGTCGTGGACGAGAAGCGCAACGCGGTCTCGTTCATCAATTCGATCTTCGAGAGCTTCGGCAGCGGGCTCGTCGCGCCGCGCTCGGGCGTGCTGCTGCACAATCGGGGCGCGTGCTTCACGCTCGAAGAGGGGCACCCCAACGAGATCGGTCCGGGAAAACGGCCGCTGCACACCATCATCCCCGCGATGATGGCGGCCGAGGGCCGCGCCTGCATGGCCTTCGGGGTCGTGGGCGGCCACTTCCAGCCGGTCGGGCAGGTGCATTTTCTCACCAATCTGCTCGATTACGGCATGGACCCTCAAGGGGCGCTCGATCTCGCCCGCGGCTTCCACGCCGAGGGGGTGTTCGAGCTCGAACGCGGGGTGAGCGAGGCGACGGCCCAAGGCCTGGCGGTGCTCGGCCATCGCATCGCGCGCGCCGAGGAGCCCTTGGGCGGGGGTCAGGCGATCCGCATCGATTGGCAAAGCGGCCTGCTCATCGGCGGCTCGGATCCACGCAAGGACGGCTTGGCGCTTGGTTTCTGAACCCGGCGGCGGGTCCGTCGCGAGGCTCGATCGGAGGAGGCCGCGCGAGGGTCTCAACCGGCGGGCGCCGGATAGCACCCCGCCTCTTTCGCGCGCTGGCAAATGAGCGCGTAGACGGCGTCGATGAAGGGGGTCGCGACCCCCACCATCCGGCCGAGCTCGATGACGGCGCCGACCAGGGGTTCGATCTCCATCGGGCGCCCGCGCTCGAGATCCTGAAGCATCGAGGTCTTGTGCGCCCCCACGCCCTCGGCGCCCTTGATGCGCCGATCGATGCTGATCGGCATGGTGACGCCGAGGCTTCGGGCGACGGCTTCGGCCTCAAGCATCATGTTACGCGCAAACGCGCGCGTGACGGGATCGCGCGCTGTCTCTCCCAAGGTCGCGCAGGTGAGCGCGCTGATCGGGTTGAAGGCGAGGTTGCCCCAGAGCTTGACCCAGATCTCGGTGCGGATGTCGCCGATCACCGGCGCCTTGAAGCCCGCGGCGATGAGCGCCTTGCTCAACGCCACGGCGCGCTCCGAACGCACGCCGTCCGGCTCGCCCAGGGGAAGCCGGTTGAGGGTCGAATGCTTGACGATCTTGACCCGGCCGGGCTCGGTGATCTCGCCCGTCGGATAGACCGCGCAGCCGATCGCGCGTTCGGGCCCGATCAGGTCCCACTGCCGCCCGTCCGGGTCCACGGACGCGAGCCGCCGGTCGCGCCACGGACCCACGAGGCGATAGAAATACCACCAGGGCATGCCGTTGATGGCGGTGAGCACGGCGGTCTTGGGACCCAGAAGCGTGCCGATCGCCTCGCAAGCGCCCGAGATCGAATGGGCCTTGAGGGTCACGAGCACGATGTCGGCGGTGCCCACCTCGGAGGCATCGTCGGTGCAGGGCGGATGGAGGACGCGCTCCTCCTCTTCCGTGACCAGGCGAAGCCCGTCTCTTCGCATGGCCGCGAGGTGGGCGCCCCGCCCGATCAGCGTGACCTCCTGGCCGGCCGCGTGCAGCAGGCCGCCGACATAGCTGCCGATCGCGCCGGCGCCGAAGACCACGATCTTCACCCGTCGAGCCCCAAGGTCTTGGCCAACGCGGCCCGTTGCACCTTGCCCGTCGCGCCGGTCGGCAGACGCTCGAGGATCAGGATTCGCCGGGGCACCTTGAAGGCCGCAAGCCGCTCGGCCGCAAAGTCGCGAAGGGCGCGTTCGTCCGCCGAGCCCCGCTTTCGCAACACGACGGCGGCCGCGATGTCCTGGCCGAGCTTGGGATGAGGCACGGCGAAGGCGACGGCCTGGGCCACCGCCGGGTGGCCGGCCAGGATCTCGTCCACTTCCTTGGGCGCGATCTTCTCGCCGCCCCGGTTGATGATCTCCTTGAGCCGACCGGTGAGCGTCAGACAGCCGTCGGCGTCGAAGGCTCCCTGATCGCCGGTGCGAAACCAGCCGTGAGTGAAGGCCTCGGCGTTGGCCTCCGGGTTGCGAGCGTAACCCGTCATCACGTTGGGGCCGCGGATGACGACTTCGCCGATCGCACCCGGCTCGAGCAGCCGGTTCGCGTCATCCATGATCGCCACTTCCGGGCCCGCGGGAAGGCCGACGCTTCCCGGCTTGCGCCTCCCCGGCGGCAGGGGGTTGCTCGTCATCTGATGAGCGGCTTCGGTCATGCCGTAGGACTCGATCACGGGGCAGGCGAAGAGGGCTTCGAGATCGGCCAACGTGGCCGGTGCGAGCGATGCCGAGGAGGAGCGCACCAGGCGCAAGCCTTCGCCGCTCGGCCGGTTGCGCTGGGCGCGCGCGAGGATCGCCTGGTGCATGGTGGGGACCGCGCTGTACCAGCTCGGGCGCACGGCCTTGAGCCAGGAGAAGAATTTGAGTGCGTTGAAGCCCGGCGCGCAAGAGACAGATGCGCCCGCGGCGAGCGAGGCGAGCAGCGCGCCGATCAGCCCGTGGATGTGGAAGAGCGGCATGATGTTGAGACAACGATCCTCGGGCGTGAGGCGAAGCGTCGCCGCGATGTGGCGGGCGGAAGCCGTGAGGTTCTTCTGGCGAAGGGGCACGAGCTTGGGACGCGCCGTCGTGCCCGAGGTGTGAAGCAAAAGCGCGATGTCCTCACCCGTCGGCTCGGCCGTGACCCCCGCCGGCTCAGGCGTCGCGCCCTCGAGCGTGAAGGCCCCGGCGGGCGCGGCGGACATTGCCCGGAGTTCGAGGACCGTCATGCCGCGCGCCCTGGCGGCATCGATCGCCGGGCTCGTCGAGCCCTGTTCGACGATCAGGGCGTCGGCCTCGAGATCGTCGAGAAAGAACTCGAATTCCGCGCGCCGGTAGGCGGGATTGAGCGGGGCCGCCGCCGCCCCGGCCGCGACGGCCAGCACGGCCGCGGCGAGCTCCGGCCCGTTGGGGAGCACGAGCGCGACGCGGCTCGTGGGCCCGCCACCGACGCGCCTGAGCCGGGCGCGGGTCTCTTCGATGAGGCGCGTGAGCTGGGCGTAGCTCAGGTCGCTCCGGCCCGGCGCGCCGAGCGCCGAGGCGCCGAGCGCCGCACCCGCGCCGATCAGATCCCGGATGGTGGTTGGCGTGCCCATGGCTGGCGCCTTCGACGCTCCCCGGATCCCAGGGATCCGGCGGCGTTGCGGTGGCGGGCGGAGGCGGAAAGCGCACCCGACCCGCTCGGCGGTCAATGGGGGCTATTGGACCGTTTGGCCCGGAAGGCGTCAAATGGCGAAATTGATCGGGTTGAGCAGGCCGAGAATACTGGCGCGGCTTTCGACGGCCTGCCGGTAGAGCGCCATGCCCTCATGGGGCACCACGTTGGCGCTCAGGTGGCCGTCGGGGCGTTGCTCTTGAGCGATGAGCTGGGCGATGAAGGGCGTGGAATGACCGAAAGGCACCGGCTTGGCCGCCCTTGCCGCGCTTTCGCGTCGCGCGCCCGCGCGCTCCTGGTCGCGGTCGACGACCAGGGTCAGCTGGGGCGCCGGCCGGTCCGCCGCGCGCTGGCGCTGTTCGATTCGCGTGACCGGCTTGATCGGGTGCGCGGGCAGGGCCCCGCCGGGCCTGTCGCCAAAGGGCGAGGGCGGCGGGATGTTCTCGGCACCGTAAAGTGCTGTTGCGGCCAGGGTCATCGTCCTCTACG